>DASTZT010000477.1:0-8501 GCA_035764225.1 Ktedonobacteraceae bacterium | reverse complement strand
GGAGCCTTTTCGATCACCGTTTGCGGGATCAGCGCCCTCCCTTCCAGCCGATTGCGATAATTTGCCAGGTCATACACCAGCGTCTTGAGCACGTCTTTAAGGACGGCAAAGCCTCCCGCCATATCCCCGTAAAGCGTGCTGTACCCAACAGCCATCTCAGATTTGTTGCCGGTGGTAAGTACAATGGGGCCAAGCTTGTTTGAGATGGTCATCAAGATATTGCCACGAATGCGCGCCTGGAGATTCTCAGCCGCCAATCCTGGGTACTCGTCGCCCAATGCAGGCTGCATGATCTTGAGCGAGCTGCGGAACGTCTCCTCAATAGGGATCGTGATGCATTGGATACCAAGATTTTCCGCCATTTCATAGGCATCGGTCTTGCTCCCTGCCGATGAAAAGCTGGAAGGCATGGAGATTCCCATCACATTTTCCGCCCCAAGCGCATCGACCGCGACGACGGCAACGAGGCTGGAATCGATGCCGCCGGACAGCCCCACAATAGCTCGCTTGAAACCTGCTTTATGAATATAATCGCGGGTGCCGACGACCAGCGCGTTATAGATTTCCTGGAGATGCTCCATTGCTGGTTCGGTACGCTGAGGTGCGCCAAGAACGGCGTGATTGCTTCTGGCTGGGATTGTAAGGGGACGCGGATCGACGGTAATCACAGGCGTATCGGCCTCCGCGAAATGGTAGCGTTCCTGACGACGGCGCGGATCGTGCAGACGCGAGCGAAATACCGAGGCCGTGTCAAGATCGACGATTAACATATCCTCTTCAAACTGTTTGGCACGCGCAATCAGCACTCCCTGTTCGTTGAAGACCATACTACCGCCATCAAAAACCAGCTCATCCTGGCCGCCAACCATATTGAGATAGGCGACGATCAGCCCGTTATCGGCGGCTCGCGTTGCGATCATCTCCTCGCGCACCGTTCGTTTACCAGTGTAGTAGGGTGAGCCGTTAATGTTGATAATAACCTCTGCTCCCGCGTGAGCCTGCTTGGTCATTGGACCCGTTGGATACCAGATATCCTCGCAGATATTGATACCAATATGGACATCGTGGAGCATGAAGAGAGGAGCCAGATGGCCTGCCTGGAAATAACGATTCTCATCAAAAACGCCATAGTTGGGAAGAAAGTGCTTATGGTAAACGCCAATGAGCGAGCCTTCGTGAACTACGGCTGCTGCGTTATAAATATCGTGTTTGCGGTCTACAAAGCCGATCACAGCGGTAAGTCCGGCTAAATCCCTGCTGGCCTCTACAAGTTCGTCTAATTTGCGCAGATTGTCAGCGACAAAGCCGGGTTTGAGCAGCAAATCCTCAGGTGGATAACCTGTGAGTGCCAGTTCTGGAAAACACACAATATGCGCTCCTGCCTCGTGAGCTTCGCGCATTCTGGTCAGAATCTTCTGTGTGTTGCCGTTGAGGTCACCAACAGTAACATTGATCTGGGCAAGGGCAACTCTTAGCGGTATGATATTCATGGTCGATCCTTTCGCACTTGACGAAATCTATGGAACGTATTACGCTGGCTGGAAGAAACAAACAGCACAGCGCATGATAGAAGGAGTTCTCTTTCTCATGGAGATTCGATCTTTTTTTGCTCTTGTCGTCCCTTTTATGGTTTTGTTCTATTTAGCGGTCCTTTTATTTATACGAGCGCCGCAGAGGGTTGTTTTCGCCTCGCTGCTCGGTGGTGTAATAACGGGCCTGATCAACGTACTGGTCGATCTGGCAGCATATTATGCTCACTGGTGGCATTATAACCTGAGTGGCTTGATTCTGCACCTTCCCTTACCATTCTATTCCACCTCTATTCTGATCTACGGCAGCCTCGTCTATCTGCTAATCTGGCGTTTCTGGCATGGACGCGCCCACTGGTTCGCGCTCTTGCTGCTGATTGGCACCCCCATTTTTGGCAGCGTCAGGGATATCATCGGTGCGTTTACAGGCTCGTCGTATGTCGTGTTTGATAATGCTATCCTGGCCGTGCTCGTCACTGTTCTAATGTGGGTCAGCATGTTCTTTGCTGGCTACCTCGTCTTCAAACGTCTATCCCCTCAACGCCAGGAAGTGGAGGCCCAGGAAGCAGGGCAACAGCAAGAAGATCTAGTCACGCGATAATATAGTTAAGAGGAGTGCATCTGTGGAATATTCTCAAGAAGAGTTTGTAGCAATGATTAATAACACGCGTGCGGGGTCTGTGTGGGAGTTGCTTGATATCACGCTGGTGACAGCTGAGAAAAATAGAGTAGTAGCGACTATGCCAATTGATTCCAGGCATCGGCAGCAGATAGGTTATTTGCATGGTGGTATTTCCTTAGTGCTGGCAGAGTCGATAGCCTCGTTGGGCAGCGTATTGAATATCGATGCCGCCAAGCAGATGGCGCTTGGCCTGGAAATCAACGCCAATCATCTACGCCCAAAACGCGAGGGAAGGCTCACCGGCGTGGCTACGCCTATTGCGATTGGCCGTAGCACGCATGTCTGGGACATTAAAATCACCGATGAGAACGATAAACTGATCTGTGTCTCACGTTGCACCGTCGCAATCGTAAACCGTCCTCCTGATAGCGATAGCCCGCTTGCGAAGAATATACCCCATTTTGGCTAAAATCTGCTCTATCCCCGTGAGGATACCGACCTCACGGGGATAGAACATGCTTCAGACTATTGGCGGGTTAAGCAAAAGCCTGCGAATCGTTGCTTCGGCAGCAAGCGGAGGGATCACAAAAGGCATAGCAAATACCTTTCGTACCGACTCGATTTATCGCGTCCAATTTATTGCCTGTCCTTTTGCACTTCCTCCATCACTGCCGCGAGATTCTCATAGACATAGTCTGGCTTGATGCTGGAGCGGGCAAGGCTTTCGCGTGTGTCTTTGCCGGAGAGGACGAGGAGGGTGTGGGTGTGAGCTGCTTTGCCTGCCAGGATATCTATTTCGAGGCCATCGCCGATCATGACGGTTTCGTCCGGCTGGCTGTCGAGCAGGCGCATGGCTTCCTGGAGCAGCATGGGTTCGGGTTTGCCAATGATTTCCGGCTGCGTCTGGCTGCCCGCTTCAATCGCGGCAGCCATTGTGCCACAGCCAGGGATGAAGCCTTCAGCGATGGGGAGCAGAGGATCGCGATTGATGGTGATAAATTTCGCGCCTGCACGGATTGCTAGCACCGCCCCGGTCAAGGTCTGATAGTTGAATTTGCGGTCGAGGCCGACGAGTACGATGTCTGCGGTATGTGCATCTGGGGCGGCGGTCTTCAGCTGATGCGTTCGCACCAGTTCAAAGAGTGGAGCTTCACCCACGACGTAGACGGTGGCTCCGGGGAAACGCCGCGCTATATTCTGCACTCCGGCCTGAGCCGCGCTCAGCACATGTTTTGCGCTGACAGCAATGCCCAGACGTTGCAGTTTCGCCAACACCTGCGCGTCACTGGCGAAAGAGTTGTTGGTGAGAAAGAGATACTTCTTCTGGGTCGCGTCCAACCAGGAGACGAACTCTTTCGCTCCTGGCACAAGTTCTTCTCCTCGATAAACGACGCCATCAAGGTCGATGAGGTAAGTTGTAAACGATGGTAACATCATGCTCCATTGCCTTCTGTAATTGGGATGGGTTTAGGGACTGGTTACTCGCGCTGTAATTGTTCGCGAATCGCGATAATTTCGCGCCGTAAGGTGGGATTGAGGTTAATCGCGCGATCAATCTTTTCGCAGGCGTGAAGTACCGTGCTGTGGTCGCGCCCACCAAAAAGCTGACCAATCTCAAGCAGCGATGCCTGGGTTTCCTGGCGAATCAGGTACATCGCGATCTGACGGGGCATCACAATGTATTTATCGCGCTGTTTGCTGCACATGGCCTCGAACGAGATATGATAGTATTCCGCCACCGCTTCAGCAATCTGCCTGCTATTGAGATGAGATTCTCTGGTATCGTTGCCCAGCGATGACATGGCGGCACGCGCAACGTCAAGGGTGAGATCGGTGCGATGCAGTTGCTGGTAGGCCATCAGACGGTTGAGGCATCCTTCCAGTTCGCGAATGTTGGTCTGCACACGGCCAGCAATATAGGCAATGATATCGTCAGGGACGCGGTAGCGCAGCACGTCGGCTTTGACGCGCAGAATGGCCATACGCGTTTCCAGGTCCGGCGGCTGGATATCGGCGATCAATCCCCACTCGAAGCGTGAGCGCAGGCGCTCTTCAAGGCTAACAATGGCTTTGGGGGGACGGTCGCTACAGATGACAATCTGCTTGCTCATCTCGTACAGGCTGTTAAAGGTATGGAAAAACTCCTCCTCGGTTGATTCTTTGCCCGCGATAAACTGAATATCGTCCACTAGCAAAATATCGACCGAGCGGTATTTAGCGCGGAATTCCTCGGTTGTGCGGTAGCGAATGGCGTTGATGATCTCGTTGGTAAATTGTTCCGAGGAGACATAAAGCACGGCCAATCCGGTCTGTACTCCCTGATGTCCGATGGCGTGCAGCAGGTGGGTTTTGCCCAATCCCACGCCGCCATAGAGAAAAAGAGGATTGTAGGATTCACCGGGAGCTTCCGCGACGGCGAGCGAGGCGGCATGAGCCAGACGATTGCTGCCGCCGACAATAAAAGCGTCGAAGGTATAGCGAGGATTAAGTCGGTTGTGCATCAAAATATTGGCGCGTTGTTCGTTATCCCAATCCTCTAAGGTGTCCGCTGATCTATTGCTCATATACCGCGAATCGGCCTGTGCGGACCGGGGCGCGATATCGTAAAACGTGTAGTTTTGCTGATACGTATTTGCTGAAGAAGGACTATGGTTGAACGCTTCTTTGTCGGAGGGGAGTTCTTGTTCAGCAGGAGGTTCATCGGAAGCATTGGCAACAGAGATCATGACTGGTTGCCCGGTCACATCCGCCAGTGCTTCCTCGATAATATGACGCCAGCGAGTGCTTATCACGTCGCGTGCCAGATCGTTGGGTACCTGGAGCATGAAGTAAAGCCCCTGATCCTGGGCGTTAAGCGGTGCGTCGATATCATCCGTGCTAGCATGGGGGAGGCTCGATAGGTGAGCGTCCTGTAGCCATGCTTTAATGACGGTATCGACCGATGTTTGATCCAATCTCTCCAGGGTGGTACGCCAGATGGTAGCAGTGTTCACTGGTACTCCCTCATACTCAACCCTCAACCAGGGCGACACACTCTATCTCGACCAGCGCCTTACGTGGTAGTTCCGCAACCGCTACTGTTGAACGGGCAGGCGGCGTACCTGTAAAATAGCTCGCGTAGATGGCGTTCATGGCCTGAAAATCGCTCATGCTGACAAGAAAAACGGTCGTTTTGATCACATGGTTGAGCGATGAACCTGCACTACTCAGGACTGCCTGCATGTTTTGTAGCACCCGATGGGTCTGGGCTTGAACGTCTTCACCAACCAACTCTCCGGCAGCTGGATCGAGCGCGATCTGACCAGAGGTATAGACAAATTGGCCGCAGCGGATCGCTTGACTATATGGACCGATGGCGGCAGGAGCGTGAGGTGTACTAATCTGTGTAAGTTCCATATAACTTTTCCATCATTTCCGTTGTGAGCAAAATAAGCTTGCCCTATAAACAAATCCTGAAATCAGCTCTTGAGATAGGTAGAGGTGAGCAAAGCGATGCACCCTACAGCGTTATTATCAAAGCGGTTGCTCCCTGTTATGGGGAATAGTTTCCACGCCCCGGTGGTGAAAATGGTCCATCGGTATAGTTGCGCGGATAGGCTTGAACGGTTTGAGAGACGGATGATGCTAATTTCCCCCGGTTAATTTCTCTAGTGCAGCCCCGCAGAGCCTGTTGCATCTCTACAGCAGAATTGAAACGATCTTCCGGTTCCTTCTGTAACGTTCGCAGGACGAGTTGCTCGACGGCAGGCGGGATGTTTTGATTGAACTGACGTAACTGCGGCGGGTTTGTCGATGCATGCTGCATGGCAATAGAGACGGCAGTGGGACCAACAAAGGGTGGTCGTCCGGTTAGCATTTCAAACATCACGACGCCGAGCGAATAGAGATCTGAAGAGGCCGTCAGGTTCTCTCCACGCGCCTGCTCTGGAGAAAGGTAATCGGCGGTGCCAAGCACAATGCCGCTATTTGTCAATCCCGCGTCTTCAGCTACGCGCACAATGCCAAAATCGGTCAACTTCACCCATACCCCACCGTCGCTAAGTCCTCCCCCCATTGCCCCTCCTCCGCTCCATGCCAACATAATGTTTTGTGGTTTGATATCTCGGTGGATGAAACCGCGTGCGTGCGCTACCTGAAGCACTGCGCAGACCTGGGCAGCGATCTCGATGGCCTCGCGAGCCTGGAGCTGGCGACGCTGTCCGATAAGCTGCTTCAATGTCGGGCCGTGAATATATTCCATCACAAGAAAGTATTGACCTACTTCTTCCACAAAATCGTAGATTGTGACAGCGTTAGGGTGAGCGAGCGCGGCAGCGGCACGGGCTTCTCGGCGGAAGCGTTCGACGGCCCGCTGATCGTTTTTGTCCAGGGATCGTAAGACCTTGATGGCTACGATGCGCTCCACGCGGTGATCCCAGGTTTTGAAGACGCTCGCCATACCACCAGTGGCGATGTGCTCACGAATCTCGTACCGTCCAGCAATCAGGGTGCCTTCAAATTGGTTCAACATTCCACCTCAAGCGACGTTGGCAAATACACCACACTGGGATAGACAGTGTCAAAGGCTAGTATACCATTAATGGGGTATGGCGTCCAGAATGGTACAAATTGTACCGGTTATCAAGCCCAGAACAGACGCGAATCTCCATCCAGATGGCCGCCAGCATCGGTTAGCTGAATCGGATCGCCTTTGAGCGCGTATGCCCCCGTTTTGGGATCGACGCTTAAGTTAGCCAGCCAGATATCAAAGTTGTTATTCGTGTAGGTGATATATGCGAGTTGCTTGCCATCGGGCGACCAGGTAGGCTTGGTCAGATACTGCTGTGTCAAAACCAATGAGGATTTGTCATATGGTAGCAAAGCTTTTTTCTGCACATTCGGGTCATTGGGATTATCCGTGACTCCTTCTGCTACCGGCATGATATAGATACCCTCATGGGTCGCATCCAGCCTGCGCACATAAGCGATAGAGTTGCCATCGGGGGAGAAAGCAGGCTCTAGATTCGCCAGATCGGGGGTCGCGGGCGTCAGCGCCACTGCCGGGTCCAGCCCTGATCCTCCCACGCCTGGATGATAGGGAGGGTAGTGCGGCTTAGCCATTTGCGAGGCATCCTCAAAAAAAATCTGAATCAGCTGCTTGGTCTGAGTAACGGCATCATAGGTGTAATGGGTGTAAATGACCTGATTAGGGTGGTTGGGACGATAGCTGGGATCGCGGTCTCCGCCATCACCAAAATCAGCATAAGCAATTGGCTTTGCGACATTCAGTGCCTGTTGGGCTGTCAACGTAGGAGCATTAATGGGCAGCGAGAATACCTGTAAATCCAGGAAATATGCTGTTTTAAAAGGA
Organism: Ktedonobacteraceae bacterium; assembly: GCA_035764225.1. Taxonomy (GTDB): domain Bacteria; phylum Chloroflexota; class Ktedonobacteria; order Ktedonobacterales; family Ktedonobacteraceae; genus DASRHT01. The sequence continues at coordinate 1,000 of DASTZT010000477.1, read as the reverse complement.
ACTCCAAGTGTGTACCAGTAATACATTTTTTGCAGATCACTCAGGAAAAGTAGATGTGTGCTATCTGCCGACCACGCTGGCTGGAAAAACCAGTAGTAGTCGTTCGCGCCGTCTTGATTCAGGAGATACTGTCCCTTGCCGGTTACTACTGTATGCAAAGGGCCGCCACCGATGGGCATATAGACTAAATCGGAATAGAGATTATAGCGCACAATGAAGGCAACCCATTTGCCATCAGGGGAGACGACAGGATCTTGTACGACCATGCCTCGCGTTAACTGGTGCAGATTGCGGGTGCCATCAAGCATGACGAGACTGCGATTAAGCGTGAAGTAAATTTTTCCCTTGAAGACTGCTTGATCGGTATTATTGATCCCAATGGCCCCATTTGAGTTTGAGCTTTTGGTAAATTTATTGTTATCGCCAATACCTAAACAGCCTTGCATGCTAAGGGCGAGAGTGGCAAGCAACAAAAGCATATACCAGAATCTATATCTTTTCATGGCGCTCTTCCATCTCTACTTTATGAACGCAGGATGATTTCGCTAAACCATCCTGCTCGGCTCTATATTTATCATACAGGAACGGTATGTTACACCTGCGCTCCATCAAACGATTCAAATACGACCATAAACATCAGATCGAGCAAGCTATGAATGCCAAAGATATCGCCATTGCCATTACTCAGACTCAAAGTGCTGACCTGCGCAAACTGCCCGGCCTGGCTCATAGCATTGACCGTATCACTATTGGAAACGCTAGCAACATTGCCTCCGGTAATCTCCGGCCCTGTTGCCAGGGATGATGTTCCGGCGTCTGCTGTTTGTGGCACACAATTGGCTTTATCTCCCAGTGCAAACATTTTGGAGATGACAGGTATAATCAAGTTACAATTGGGAGCAAGGTTAGAAGTGTTTGGTATGGAATGTGAATATGGCGTGCTCAAAATGACGCGATCAATTTTGTTTGGGTCAAGTGTGCGGGCAAAGTTCATGAGTTT
>DASTZT010000476.1:0-4406 GCA_035764225.1 Ktedonobacteraceae bacterium | reverse complement strand
AAAAAGCCTGCTGGAGATATTTCTGCCGGATGATCAGGAGAAAATCGCTGAGGTCTGGAAGGAAGCTATGGCTCAGGGACGCATTTACGAAGTAGAGGGTCATGTTCATCATGAAGATACATATTGCCTCTGTTTGGTGCGTGGAGCGCCAGTACGTGGAGTTGACGGCCATATTCGTGAATGGGTGAATATTGGTTTTGATATCACCAAAAGTAAGCAGGTGCGTGATTCTGAGAGCCAGTTACGGGAGTATGTCAGCCTCCAGGAAGCTATCTTTAAAGCGATCACTGCCGGAGTGTTTGTGGCTGATCGCGCGGGAACGCTGATCCAGACGAACCCGATGGCCGATAGGCTTTTTTCTATGGGTGAGCGGTGGGACAATATGTCGGTACAGGAGCGCAACAGGTTATTTGACTTTTACGATGATAATGGTCAGCTCATCTCGCGGGGGCAATGGCCTATGCAGCGCATCCTGAGAGGTGAGGTATTGGTAGGGAAGAACGCGTTTGAGACCGTCATGACCGGACCGGAGGGAGAAAGTAGAGATTTGAATATCACAGGCGCTCCAGTTCGCGATGTGCATAATAATATTATTGGAGCGGTGGTCGTATTTCATGATATCACTGAACGTCGTCAGCTCGAACGGCGTATCCAGAAGGCGCTTGACTCCTTGCTCACATTGGCCGAACTGTTAGTGCGCATCCCGGCGAAACTTGCCACCCAACCTGCGGGTCAGGTGATGGACCTTTCCACTATTATTTCTGCCGTTGGGCAACATCTGTCTCACTTAATTTGCCAGGTATTGGAGGGTGAGTGTGCAGGAATCGCTTTATTAGAGCCTGAGACCAGTAAAATGCAGTTGATTGCCCTTGCAGCTGCATCTCCTGAAGAGGTTTCGTCATGGAAAGAGGCTATCCAAACGTCGCTGTTGACTGAGCACTTCAACGCGGAGTCTATCTCTCGCCTCTATACAAATAGAGTGGTTGCTTGTAACCTTGCTGCGGTGCCAACGCTGCTGCATGGTGACAATGAGCCTGAAACCTTGCTGATTGCGCCCATGATTATTGGCGATCACCTGATCGGTGTGTTAGGGTTGGGCAAGAAGCCTGGCGATGAGGCATATACGCATGAGGAGATGCTGCTCTTGAAAGCGGTTGCCAAGCTTGCTGGCCTGATGATAGAGCGTGAGCGCTTGCAATATGAGTGGACCAAAACCTACGCTAATGAACGCTCGCTTCTGGAAACCAATCGTCGCTTTGATGCCTTCTTGAGTCTGGCCAGCCACGAACTGCGCTCGCCGCTCACAACTATTGTCGGCAACGTCCAGCTCGCCCAGCGTCGCTTAAGAACCTTGCAGCGTCAATCGCTAGAGCAAATGGAGATGCTTGATAGCAAGCTTGAACGTATCCAGCAACCGCTAGAATATGCGGTACACCGGGCCAATGTACAGATGCGGATGATCAGCGATTTATTAGATGTTTCTCGTATCCAGGCGAATAAGCTAGAACTGCGGATGAGGCCCTGTGATCTGGCGACGGTTGTGCGCGAAACGGTTGAAGATCAGCGCCAGGTCAATCCCGAACGCACTATTCTACTAACGATGCCGGACGCGCCCGTGCCGATAGTTGCCGATAGGGATCGGATCGGTCAGGTTGTGCATAATTATCTCACCAACGCGCTGAAATATTCTCCGCAAGATAGCGCTGTTGCCGTTCGTCTTGTGGTAGAGGGATCGGTAGCCTGTATCTCTGTCAGCGATAAAGGGCCAGGTATTCCGCCGGAGGAGCATGAGCGCATCTGGGAGCGTTTCTATCGCGTCAAGGGTATTGAGGTGCAATCTGGCTATGACTTCAGTCTGGGGCTGGGCCTGCACATCTGTCACACCATCATCGAACGTCACCAGGGGGAAGTTGGTTTAGAGAGTGAGAGCGGTCACGGTTCCACCTTCTGGTGTACTCTGCCTCTTACCTCCCAATCACCGATGGCGTAGGGGCAGTGCCCCTACGAATTCTTCGGCATGTGGTTATAGACTGCCAGCCAGTTTGTGGCGATTTCGGTCTGAGCCTCTTTTAACGAGATTGCTCCTGAACATACCTGGTCATGCAGGTAATTTTCGACCTGATCCTTTTCGTGAAACCCTGGTTTGGGGCTGGCGCTCTCCGGCCAGAGGTTCGCGATACTGTTGGAGCCTCCCAGTTCCAGGCTAACCAGGTGATCGACCTCATATTGACCGGTAGAGTGGCTGACAATACCATAGGAGGCGTACACCTGATCTTTCTCGCTGGTAGGCACGTTGCGTACTGAGCGCGAATATCCAGGGGTACAGATCTGATCCTTTGTGGCATTGGGGAAAATGTCGCCGGGCGTACATGCTGAATCTTGCAGTGGTCCCTGAACCATGCACCCCGAAGTTTTGGTTTGCACTCCCCAATTCGGTTCTTTATTGGTTGGACCCGTCGTTCCTGCGGTGCTGGTTGCTCCTGGGAGCGTAAAACTCCCACCACCACTACTGCATCCGCCCAGGGCCAACGCTAAAACGATGATGATGGCTAACGAATAGAGGTGTTTCATCGCAATATATTCTCCTTGATGCTCAATTGTCGTATTGCGAACAAATGCTCTTACTCTGATTGTAATACGAGCCAGGTGCGATCAAAGTGCCGTGTTTGCAGATCCGCCCGTTTGATCCAGTAGTAGAGCATGCCACTATTGCCCCAGCGCATCCCGGCTTGCTCATCGGAGTCGATCTGGAGCAGGAGCTGCCAGTCCAGTGCCCCCTTCGATAATGCTGCGGTGCGAGGGTCGTTGGCGTCGGTTACTCCTTGAGACACGAGTTGGCATTGCAGCCGCATATCGTCCTGAATGGTATCGGGATAGCCGAGCAAGCGGTTGTGAGCTTTCGTCCGGTCATCCGAGCTGGTCAACGTCGAGAGGACGGTCTCGTATTGTTGCTGTTCCGTTGCGCTCCAGTTCAGATTGGGAATTTCAAGCTCTGGTTGTTGGGTCAGCGTTATCTCGCTAGCAAATGCGACTGCGCACGCGTGGAAGCGGCTCTGAGTTGGCAGTTGCGCCGGAGCAGATGCGCGCTGCAATTTGCTCAGATCGCCATCCATAAAAAGAACGCGCCAGGCACCGGAATCGGAGGGTGAATCACCGAAGGCCTGCTGTGATGCATCATAGAAGAACCAGAGTAGGCCGTGAGGGGGTAATAATCCGCCAGTATCGTATTGGTGAACATCGTCAAGGCGAATCTGGGCAATAAAGGATTGTGGCTGCCCTTTCCACTCAGGCCAGCTCATGCCAGCAGGCAGGTCTGGAACGCCGCCGATTTTTGATTTGCCAATGCTTAACGTGGCTTCTTCAACGGGTGTTGTGTACAAGCGAATTGATGGTTGCGTGAGCAGATCAACAGACTTTGTAAGCTGTGAGAGTCCTGCGGTCGCGAGTGCTGTTTGTGTGCCTGTTTTGTCCATATCTTGCGTTCCTCTTTCTCTACTATTGCTAAATGCTATCAGCCGTTCTTTGAATGAATACAAGCAATCAATTCTGAGCTTCTGTAATGAAAGCTATTCCTGACACTTACCATTGATAAAAAAAGACTCAGTGCTACCTTGCTCTCCGATGTTTTGTTGGCCTGTGTCTGTGCAAGAAGACATAAGCTTTTCGTTGAGCGAAGCTTGCTCTAGAAAATATCCTACGTGTGGAGAGGGAATAGATGCAACCATGAGTCAGGTATTGCGCCTGAACGCGGATTGACATAGGGGTACAAGTAAACCAACAGAAAATTAAACAAGGGAAGGCTAACCTTGATTATAGACTATTAGATTAGGCGGGTATACTTTCTATAGAAGCACTATCTGCTTTGAGATGAAAATCATCTATCCGAGCACCTGCCGCTTGTGAACTCGTGTGGTTCGTTGTGGTTGATGACGGCGCGGCGCAGGAGTGAGGATCTCAAGGGATGATTGGGAAGAGGATGAGATGGAGGTGGAGAATGCAGTCGTCACAGGAACATGGTACCAGAAGTATGCGGATTAACCAGTTGCGGTTACGCGTCCAGCCGATGCTGTTCCGTAAAACATCTCCTGGTGGTCGCGTGCTTGAGAAAATCGCAGCACCGGTAGTATCCGTCCCTTTAACGGAGGAACAGAGAAGACAGATAGTAATGGGCTTTATGCTGGGAGTTTTTAGTATCGTGACGGCGTTTTTTCCCGTCTGTGGTTTACCCTTTGCGATTGCTGGCCTGTTAATAGGTTTTGCTAATCGGCATACAGTGACATTACGAACAGTGGTGCTATGGGGTATTGGCCTTTCGGTCATCGGGCTAGTATTTGCCGTTGTTAATGGCATTGTAACAATTAGTATGTATTACAGTACATACATATGGGGCGTGTCCAGCTAAAACG
>DASTZT010000475.1:0-3664 GCA_035764225.1 Ktedonobacteraceae bacterium | reverse complement strand
CCTTACCCGAATACGGCAGAGCGTTCTCATACAATCGCAGAAATTCTGGCCCATTTTGACGAATTGGCAGGCCCGGAAGGCTCTTACACCATTGTGGGACGCGTCCGCTTGCTTCGTGAGATGGGCAAAGCCGCCTTTGCCAAAATCGAAGATGGCACGGGCAGCATCCAATGCTACTTTCGCATCAATGATCTAGGCGAAGATGCATATCGCTTGATCAAGCTCTTAGACCTGGGTGATTTTATTCAAGCCACTGGATTTCTGTTTGTGACTCGCACAGGCGAACGTACACTCCATGTACACCAATATCGCCTGCTTGCCAAAGGGCTACGTCCTTTGCCTGAGAAATATCACGGGCTAGAGGACAAAGAGCTGCGCCAGCGCAAACGCTACCTGGACTTTATCGCGAACGGCGAGGAGGTCAAACAGGTCTTCGTTATACGCAGCCGCACCATTAGCGCCATGCGCCGTTTCCTGGAGAGCCGAGATTATATCGAGTTCGAGACGCCGATTTTGCAGCCGCTCTATGGAGGGGCCACCGCACGCCCCTTTACCACCCATCACAACGCGCTCGACCGCGATCTCTACCTGCGCATTGCCGTTGAACTTTACCTCAAACGCTTAATCGTGGGAGGCTTTGAGCGCATCTATGAGATTGGGCGGGATTTTCGCAACGAAGGGATTGACCGCAGCCATAACCCCGAATTTACGGCGATGGAATGCTACCAGGCCTATGCTGATTACAACGATATGATGAAGCTGGTTGAAGAGATGATTGCTTACATCGCCCAGGAAGTTAAAGGGACGCCCATTATTACGTATCAGGGCACGGAAATCGATCTGACTCCGCCCTGGAAGCGCATTCCTCTCTTTGAGGCTGTGGCCGAATATACCGGGATCGATCCTAACAAGTTTCCTGACAAGGAAAGCCTGGGGGCGGCAATGCGAGCGCAGGGCTACGATGTCGATCCTCGTTATAGTCGCGGTCGCCTGATCGATGACTTGAAAAGCGCAATGTTCCGCAAAGGCTTCCCTGAGATGAAGCAGGCGCTGTTCTTAATCGACTACCCGCTTGATATCTCGCCCCTGACGAAGCAGCATCGGACAAATTCCGAGCTGGCAGAGCGCTTCCAGCCGTTTATTGGCGGCCTGGAATGTGGCAATGCCTTCACCGAGCTGAACGACCCATTAGAGCAACGCGCTCGCTTCGAGGACCAGATGCGCCAACGCGCTCAGGGCGATGACGAGGCGCAGGTGCTGGACGAGGACTTCCTGGAAGCGATGGAAGTGGGAATGCCTCCCACCGGCGGCGTTGGCATCGGTATTGACCGCATCTGCATGCTGATGGCAGATCAAGAGTCGATCCGCGACGTGATCGCATTCCCCACCATGCGTAAGGCGGCGGACGAGTAGTCAAAACAATCCATCACAAGCCAGAGATGAGCCATCGCTCTTCAGAAAATCACGAGTGATGGCTCAGACTTCTCATGTTTCGAGCAAGCAAGAAAACGGTCACGCTCTTCGTACCGACCTGCTTGCAGCGCGTCCGCTTTAGCGCCTGTCCTGGAATGATGCCTGCAATGCTGGTCGTCCCAAAGGGTTTTCGAGAAACGGTCTCTTTTGAGCGCATGCACTGATTTCGGGAAGGGCGGGCAATAAATTGGACGCGCTGCAAGCAGGTCGGTACGAAAGGTGTCTCTTTCCTTTGCAGGGCAGCATCGAGCGAAAACTGCAAAGCTCTGTGTAATGGCTCATCCTTGTTGCAAACTTGGCCTTCCTCATAGTATAGTAGAAGCGAACGGGATTATAGATGTGGAGGTGGTTGATTGACCATGACGTTGAATACACTGCGGCTCCAGCAAGTTATCCAGCTTGCCTTTGATTGGCTTTTCCCTCCGCAGTGTGCTGGATGTCAGCGGGGCGGGACGGTGCTTTGCTCTTCCTGTATAGCGCAAATCAAACCATTGGCGTCCGCTCGCTGTTACTGCTGTTGTTCATTGCTCTCCCCCAATGGATCGTGCCCATCCTGCTCCTATCAGCCTTTACGGATGAATGGGCTACGGGCGACCAGCCTCCATATTGATCCTTTGCGTTTATGCATTCACGCGCTTAAATACGCAGGCAATACCCGGCTGGCAGAACCACTCGGCAAATTGTTGGCACGAACCTACAGAGCGTATAATATGGCGGCTGATCTCGTCATCCCGGTACCATTACATCGCGAGCGAGAGCGCCAACGTGGCTACAATCAGGCCCATTTGCTGGCAAAGGTGTGCGCAGAATGCATTGGTCTGCCGTTGAACACGACGATTATCAAACGTATTCGGGCAACGCCTCCGCAGGTGGGCTTGACGGCTCACGAGCGCAAGCACAACGTCTTCGGAGCCTTTAGCTGTACACAGTCCTCTGCAACTGAAATGCTTTACCAGCGTAAAATACTGATAGTGGACGATGTTTGCACTACTGGAGCAACTTTAGAGGCTTGCGCGGCTCCATTATTGGCAGCAGGCGCTCAGTCAGTATGGGGATTGGTGCTTGCCCGTCCCACAGACAAGGATGTTTATCAGCTTTGATCAAGGCTATTGTATATGGGATCGACCAGCAAGTGTGCTATAATAAAGCACACAAGAATGAAACATTGAATACTCGGTAGCCTATGTACACACGGATAATGTACATCTCATGCTACTTGCATTTGCCATACTAGTAGAGAGGAAGCCCCGATGTCGAACAGTGGGAAATGGCTCAGAACGAGCTTCTTCTGGCTTCTGGCCATCCTGGCTATCGCTGTAGTCATCATTTTTATTTTCCGTCCGCAATCGAACGTCACCCAGGCCAACGTATCCACCATCTTAAACCATATCAGCACCGATATGCAAAAGAAGCAACAGGATACGCTGACCGTCTCCAGCAATACGCTGACACTAACCAGAGGCAAAGGGACCGATGCGCCCAAAGAAGCAGCCACGATTAACGACAGTTTTGACATTACAAAAGTACTAAAAGATAATGGCATTGAATATACCAACAACAACTTCCTCATTTTGCAATATGAGTCACCCAGCAACTTCTGGAACTGGCTTGGCGCTCTTGGCGGCCTGATTCCCTTCTTGCTGCTGGGCGGCCTGCTGATCTTTATGGTGCGCCAGGCGCAGGGAAGCAACAACCAGGCGATGTCCTTTGGCAAAAGTCGCGCTCGTATGTTTATGGGCAATAAGCCAACTGTGACCTTTGTTGATGTGGCAGGGGTCGAGGAGGCCAAGCAAGAGCTACAAGAAATTGTTGAATTTCTCAAATATCCTGAAAAATTCGCCGCTCTTGGCGCTCGCATTCCCAAAGGGCTGCTGCTCGTTGGCCCGCCTGGAACGGGCAAGACACTGATTTCCCGCGCCGTTGCGGGTGAGGCTGGTGTACCCTTTTTTAGCATCAGTGGCTCTGAATTTGTGGAGATGTTCGTTGGCGTGGGCGCAAGTCGCGTGCGCGATCTCTTTGAGCAGGCGAAACGCAATAGCCCCTGTATCGTTTTTGTCGATGAGATTGACGCGGTTGGGCGGCAGCGTGGAGCAGGTCTGGGCGGCTCTCATGATGAACGCGAACAAACACTGAACCAGATTCTGGTAGAGATGGATGGCTTCGATACCAACACCAATGTCATCGTGATTGC
>DASTZT010000474.1:0-7917 GCA_035764225.1 Ktedonobacteraceae bacterium | reverse complement strand
AGCGGTTGCGGTTCAAGCAAGCGGCCGATAAAGAAGCCAGCTTGACAAAACTCATCGCAAAGCGTGGTCAGAGAGACGCGCCAGAAAGGCATCTGGATGGATTCGGACTCCCTGCGCCATTTATACTGAACGAGTTCGGTTGCAAAGTACGAACCACCATGTTTTTGCCAATCGGCAAAAGGATGCTGTGTGGACACGATCAGGCAGCCATCGGCGGTTAAGACGCGCGCCACTTCGCGTAGTGCCGCTACTCGTTCGGTTACGTAATGAATCATTAGCGGTGCTATGGCAATATCGAAAGAGGCATCGGCGGCGAAGGTAAGCGGTTGGGAAAGATCGTGTTGGTAGAACGTTGCCCGGTCGCCAAGACGCTGCCGAGCCAGCTCTACCATTTCACTGCTGATGTCAAAGCCTGTTACCTGCGCCCCATGCTCGATGAGCCAGGCTGCATACAATCCTGGTCCACAGCCGATATCCAGAACTCGTCGGCCCTGTACAGGTGGAAGCAGGCTTAGTACGGCTGGCCGATCATAATAAGCGTTGTATATGCTTTGAGTAGCATGACGCTCAAAATCGCTGGCTATTGCGTCGTAGATAGAGGAGACCGACGTGATGTCAGGCTTATTCATAGATGCCTCTTTCTGCTCTTATGTCGATACTTCATCAAAATAACATCCGATTCTACAACATTGAAGGGTTTTCATTGTACCGTGCTCATGCGATGAAAAAACGGGGAGCGGGTTTTTAGCAAAGCCTGTCTATTGTTCCAACGTTGTTCTCCTGCTATACTGAAGGCATGTCAATAGACCTGCAAGCGGATAGAACAAGCGCCAATGCAGGTAAGAGTATAAAGGAGAGACAATACATGACTGTAGATATAAGCGACATTGAGCGGATCATTGAGCAGCAGAATGCGTGGCGGCAAACGCAGGCGATTAACTTGATTGCCAGCGAAAATACGCCGAGCGAGGCGGTGCGCCGCGTCCAGACATCGGATTTTATGGGACGTTACGCCGAAGGGCATCCTAACGAGGGCGACAAGGTTAATCGCTACTACCAGGGGACGCGCTATATTGACGAGATCGAGCGCATGGCGCGTAACGAAATTGTCGAGCTATTTCAAATCAAGCAGGCCGATGTGCGTCCCATCAGCGGCAATGCTGCCAATACTGCACTGGCGTTGAGCATATTGCGCGGCGGCGATACCATTATCGCCAACTCGACCGATGCGGGGGGCCATATCAGTCATGGCACCGTCGGCGTTTTTGGTCGTCGGATTCAAAATCGCGGGCAGGTGCTCAGACTTGGCGCGAAAAACTCCATCAATCTGCACTATTTGCCACTGACCGAGGACCACTATCACGTCGATGCTCAGAAGACGATTGAGCTGATCGACCAGGTTTCTCCTCAGCTTGTCATCATGGGCAAGAGCCTCTTCCTCTTTCCCGAACCGGTAACGGAAGTTGCCGCTTTCTGTAAAACCAAAGATATCCCCTTGCTCTATGATGGAGCGCATGTGCTGGGGCTGGTCGCGGGCGGGCAATTCCAGTCTCCTCTGCACGAAGGAGCAACCTGGATGACAGGCAGCACGCATAAAACCTTCCCCGGCCCGCAGCGCGGCGTCATCCTGGGCAATATTGCAGATCCAGAGGCGGAGAAGAAGTACTGGCAGGCGGCAGACCGGGGTGTCTTCCCAGGATCATCCAGCAACCATCATTTGCACACCTTGCCAGCCCTGATCGTGGCAACCCGCGAGATGAAGGCGTACGGGCGCGACTATGCCGCGCAGATTGTCCGCAATGCCCAGGCGCTCGGTCAGAGCCTTGACGAACTGGGAACGCCGGTCGAAGCACGCAATTTTGGGTATACGCGTAGCCATATGATCGCCGTCAACGTGGCGCGATGGGGTGGTGGCGTTGAGGTCGCCAAACGGCTAGAGGAGAATGATATTATTCTCAACTACAACATGCTGCCAGGCGATAGCGATCCGCGCAACCCCTCCGGTCTGCGCATCGGCGTTCCAGAAATGACCCGCTTCGGTATGAAAGAGCAGGCGATGGGCGAGCTGGCTCAACTGATGCACGATGGCATTCGTGGCAAAAATGTCAAAGTACAGGTCAACGCCCTGCGAGCGCGTTACCAGGAAATGCAATACGTCTGAGTGCTGAAGATACTATTTCTGGCCCTGATGGAAATTGCCTCAAATCTTCCATCAGGGCCATTATCAAGCAATTTGACGCGTTCAAACTATGCTTTTGATCTGTTTTTGCGCTGCTCCCAGGACTGCTATGTGCGTAATGTGAGAGCTTTAGGGGGAATGATCCGCGTGTTTCTTGCTCCATTTTAACTTTACTTCGTAGTTTACCTCAGCTCCTGCCTTGCAAACCGCAAGCAGCCCGACTTCTCCTACGGTCTTAATGCCAAAGGTGACTTCAATATCATCCATTTGCAGATCGGCAAACTGTTGATATAAGGTCGCTACCGAACTTTTGATAGATTTCAGTGCATCTTTAAAGTTATGCTCGGCTTTGATGATGGTATTACCACTGGCATCGCTTGCCTTGATAGCCTGTCCCGTTGACTCATCAACTTCCATCAATAACGGCGTGCCATCTTCCTGTATATACTCGATATATGTTGCCAATTTTGACTCCCTCTCTCGGTCCTCTATCCCATCCAGCCTGCGACCCGCAGCAAAGTGGTATAGAGGGCATCTTCTAATTTCCCTTTATGGTTTCCTGAAATAAGTACTTCTCGCTGGCTGCTTTCGTCCTTCAGCCCTTCCACCACCGCTTCAATAATCTGGTTGCGCAACTCAGATGTTTCGGCGGCGGCAGAACTGCCCAACGCGCTCAGCAGATGGGCAACCGTATATGCCCTGCTGATGCTCTCGCCGCTAATCTCTTCCATCAGTATCGGCAAAAGGTTGCCCTCAATCGATTGGAAGTGGCTGGCGGCTGCAATAGTATCCTGCTGTACATCTTCAGTATCATGGCAACCGGCCAGCAATGCGGGAATGACAGTAGGGGTGATTGTGCGCAGATAGCTGAGCGCGGTAAGGGCAAAGCGTCGTGAGTTAAAGCTTTCGGCGTCGGTGGTTGCCTTGACGAGCAACTCTTCAAGATTGCCACGACAGGCGTCCTGCACAGCAGCGGACATCGTTTCTGTACAGGCGGCTACGATAGCCATAATAAAGCGACGCAACGGCCAGTTTCTACTCGTGAGCGCCTCCTCAAATTGGGTGAGAAGATCGGTGAGCAGTTTCTTGACGAGTGATAGATTAATCTGAGGATCACGTTGTTCCTGTATGGCCTCTTCCGCAATTTTTTCCAGCATCCCATGATAAGCTTTTACCAGCACTCCATGATACTCGTCATCCCAGATGTCATCATCTACCCCGGCCTTTAAAAGAGCCTGTAGGCAGTGGGATCGGCCTGATGATATGCGAGATAACATGTTCAAGGTATTATCAAGGTCTCTTTGTTTATTGGCAGGATTTCTCGGTTTTTCCTCTGTGTCGTCTTCGGCAGCAGCAAGGAGAGAGAGCAGCGCGTGTGGACTGACCTTGCGCTGTGCCCCGACCTTTCTCCGCTGCCGAGGCGTGAAATGCTCTGCTTTATTGAGGTCGGTCGTCCCCTTGTTTTTAGTCACGGTCAGCCGTATTAAGGCGGCGGCGGCATCAACATTGAAACAGGCCCCCCGCAGTTTTTCCCTGGTCTTTTCTTCAATGTTTGGTTGTAGCGCGGCCTGACGAGCCAGAGCCTGATATAATGCTGGTAGATCCGAATTTGGTCGTTGCGCGGCCTGATGAGCCAATGCCTGATATAATGCTGGTAGATCCGAACGAGCCAGTGCTTGATATAATGCTGGTAGATCCCATTTCATGGTCAGGTGGTTGAGCTGGTCAAGCAAGATCAGGCCAACGCTATCCGAATCCTCGCGCCAATGGCCGAGCGTTTTGATAATACTACAACGGATAGCAGGATCTTCCTCTTCTGCTAACCAGCTGAATAAGCTAGTGCGCAACATCGGCAACTTGCCTCGTGGAACCTGTTTCAGACGCATCTGCCAACTCAGCGAGTTAAGCAGAGACCTGCTCACCTGGGGAGCGGAGTTTGGCAAGGCGTCCAGAATAGTTTCGCATGTTTTGGCCGTGACGTGATGCACCGAATCCAGAATAGTTTGCGCCTGTTTTTTGTGGAGAGGCATGGTCATTTGCGCAATCCATTCGGCCATCCAGTAAGGTTGATCGTGAATGATCGCATCCAGGGTCCATGTCAACTGGGTAACTATTTGCGGGTCATCAGCATGTTGATCTATGACTCTGGCTAATTTTTCAATCACCGTTTGACCAAGCTCAGATGCGCTCCGCTTTGCGACCAGCATCTCTTTTGCTCGTTCGCGTCGTTCATCATTGGGTGACGTGAGATCGTCGATCATATCTCTGACTTTATCAAAGCTGAGCTGTATTTGCTCAGGTGCCGTAGTTGACGGACTGGATATCGTGGGCCAGCGCCTCCTATAGGTCTCAATCAGCGTGCTGACAATCTGGGCAATGGGAGTAGAGGTGGCGAAGACTGTTTGTACATTTTGCAGGGAAACTTGTGCTTTTTCGAGGTGTTGCTTAACCTCAGCATCGTTGTTGATGTTATCCTGCCAGCCCGCGATGGAGTGGAGCAGCTCGTTGACATTCGCACTGGGGCGAGCGAGATCAATGGCGAAATCAAGGTCGGGCGTAAGATCGAGGCGGCGTACATTGTCCAGATCGATTTCGCTTGAAAGCTCTGTATCGCTTCTAAGGGCACGCTCAAATTGTTGTTGTAACTTATATGCTTGCTCCTCTGCAGCGCTGAGGGCCTGAGAGAACTCACCTGCTTTTTCACGGATCAGTGTGCGTGAAAGGGTGATCTTATCGTTTGTTTCGCGTGTACGGGTACGCAGCTGGATCAGTTCCTGCGCCTGCGCAAAACCTCGGCTAAGACTCAATTTGCCTGTTGGTCGCCTTGAAGCTAGCTCCTGAGAAACTGCAAGTTCGAGGTTATCCAGCAAATCCTGGGCCTGGGTAAGTGTCCGCGCAAAATTAATTTCAAGCGTACGGAGCTGATTTAAGGCTTCAGAGTGGTTATGAGCCAGGTTCCGCTCCTCTTTCCTGACTTGTTCGAGTGCATCTTCAATATCGAAAAAAGTAAAACCAAGACTGGTTGCATACGTATGAGCCTGTGCGTTCGTTGAGATAAGTTTGTCTTCGTACTCTCTGACCCGTTCGTGGACTTGATTTCTAGTGAGGGAATCGCTAGCAATACGATAGATGGCAAGTTCGCGGAGGCGTTGCCGTTTGAGGTCAGATATATCATCCAGCACTGCGATCAATTCATTGGCCATTGTAATCTCTTGAACGTTTTGATTAGATTTGTGTCCATGCTGGAGAATAAGCTCATGAGCGCGTTGCCAGTCTATGGGGAGCGCAACGCCCAATGTATAAGCAGCAGAGTTTATTTGGAGAATGATTACTCCAATCTTCTCGGTATAATCATGGATTTTGGATACGAGTGGATGGTCAGGATCATCTTGAGTCTGTGTGAACATATCAGTATAGTTGAACATGAGATTAAGAAAGCGCGTAAGGTCACGTCGTAGCAATTTCGCAAGCTCGAATTGAGAAGGGCTGCTAAGATCAATCGGCAAAACAGCGTTCGAGTCACCTTTACCAGCCGTGCCATCCTCCTTTGCTTCAGGCGCTGCTAGCTCGATCATACGGCTGAGTTTGCCAATAAATTTGCGTAGCTCTCTCATATTAAAAGGGAGTGTCGGCCCTAATAGGGTCGCAAGCCTTTCTGTTATCTCCCTTCGTTCCGTAGGGTAGAGATCATCAATGTGCTCAATTGCTGCTGCCAGCTTTTGAACGTTCAGCAATGTCTGCCCCTGGCTCTTTTTGCGCTTGATAAAACGAGTAACCAGGAAATATGTCCTTTTGATATCGAGAGGGAGGAAGAAGCCTAGATTAGAGGCAAGCGTATTGGCGTGCTTGCTTTTGCGCTGAAGCTCATTTTCCTGGACCGGTATCAGCTTTGAGATATGGTCGCGGGTTCTGCGATCAATGCGCGTACTAGCCATTTCACGATTTCTGCTCAGCTCGTCATGCAACACATACATAAGCTCCAATTCCTGACGAAGCTCAGTCATACGCTTTGCCTTGATGGCAGAATCAGGGTCGAAGACTCTAGAAGAGATACTCGTGTGTTCGTGGATTTGCTTATTGGCAAGTTCCAGTAGCTTATTCAAGGTAACAGCAAGTTGGTAAGCATAGGTATCAGCAAGGGCAGGTTCATTGATAAGGTTGCTAACGTAAGTGCTGATCTGTGCAATCCCTTCGCTGGCAAGAGGTTCGACGCGCTGAATATCTGTTTTGATCGCTTGCAAAGTTTGCGTGTGCTCGTTGATATCAGCATAGAGCTGAGTGAAAGCATGGGCAAGCGCAATAGCTTGCTTGAGGGCGCGGTCAAGATCGTTTGAGAGCATATGATCGGCGTCAAGTGCCAGCTCAAGGCTAAGAGCCAGCACCAAGCATGCTACAATTGGTTGAATCTCGTGCCCTTGATCGTCGGCATGCTCTATGCACGGTTGTATCCATGTGCCATCGCCAAGTGTACTTAATGCCAGGGCGGCGTCGCGTGCCAGTGCGGAACCGGATTGATATGTCAGGGGGATAAGGCGTTGTTGCAGTTCTGTGAACACCGACGGGTCGAGCGGCTTGGGCCTTTGCAACAGCTCTAGTAAAATTGGCGTGAGCGGTGAATCGCGGTTGATGCGGTCAGATTTAAAGTACGCTCCAAGCGGTAAGTAAAGCACGCGCAATATGGCTTTCCATTGCAAACTGATGCTGGCAGTTTCCCAGAGCTTCGGATTGGCGGTGACGGCCTGACGCATGGGCAAGAATTCGAGCTTGAAACAGGCAGGGCTGCGCTGAAGCACATCATCAAGAGCGGTAAGCAGCGACACGGCGGGATCGGCGTATTGCGACCAGGCTTTTACGAGAGCCTGAGCGATGGCGGTAGAGGTCCACTCGGTGCCGATAATCGTATCGATTGCAGCGTAGCGCAGTTCGAAGGCCGGATGTAATAACGCATCGCAAAGGGCTGCTTCGGCCTGTTCCCTGGTTTCGTTTTGATGTAATAGCGTGATAAAGGCATCATGGATGCGCTTCCTGAGAACGGGTGAGCGGCGACCACCTTCGCGACGCGTATACAAAATCAAGAGCCTATCTGCAATATGTCGTCCGATCTGCGGCGGCAGACGTTCACATTCGATACAGGCGGCGACCGCCAGTAGCTCACGGCGTGGCAGGAAATCGCCCGCTGGATCTAGCGTGTCAAGCAAGGTATCAAAGGCTGCAACCAGATGTCGCAGGCTGTTCGGGTAACGAGGTTGACTGACGACGCCAACCGCTAAGGTGATTGGTTCGCGCCAGGTGGGGTCCAGGATATGTTCAGCAAGACGTGTATTTAACTGCAAAGGGTCATTAGCAAGGTGTTTGGCCGCGAAATATTCCTGTATCGCTCGATGTAAGAAGCCATAGACGCCCTCCCCACGCTCCACGAGAAAGCCTGATACCTGGCGTGCGGCTTGCAGCACCGTCTCGGTCTGGTCCCAATCAGCGAGCACCTCCAGTAATTGCGCTCGTACCGTGCCTCCTTCCGCAAAACCGTTTTTTTCATACGTGTGGATGTGAGCTGCGACGGCTCCTAATGCCTGGGTAAGACGCCGGAGCGAAATGCCCGCCTGCTCCCAGATATCTCTTCTCTGATCGTATAATGCTTCTACTGCACTATCGAACAAGTTGACGCGCCGCGTTGGCAATGAGTGGCTGGCGCTATATACTTGAGCCAGAATAGTCAGTAACAGGGGATTGCCTGCCAG
>DASTZT010000473.1:0-10902 GCA_035764225.1 Ktedonobacteraceae bacterium | reverse complement strand
GGATCGTCGCCACAGCAGGCTTCCCAAGCGGCTTGATAATCTCTTCTACGGGTGGTCTTCCAGAAACGTATCGATCTGCTCAAGCTCCATCTCTTTTAGACGAAATTCTGCCGCCATCACGAGTTCCTCGATCTGCTCCGGGCGACGCGACCCGACGATAGCACCCGTGACAACCGGATTGCGCAACGCCCAGGCAATAGCAACCGCGCCCGCAGGCATCTTGTAGGGATAGCCAATCTCGCTCAAGAGCTTCGCCAGTTCGAGGTTACGCCCCAGACGCGGCTGCTGAAACTCCGGGTCGCGTTTGCGCCAATCATCTGCTGGCATGCGCTCAACCCGCTCCCTGCTCATTCTCCCTGTCAGCAGACCGGACGCCATCGGCGAATACACGATCACGCCGATATTATAGTGCTCACAATACGGCAAAACATCCTTTTCCACATCGGGATGAACCAGCGAGTAGGACGGTTGCAGCGAGTCAATCGGCGCAATGCGTTGAATGCGCTGCATCTGCTCCACGTTGAAGTTCGAGACGCCGATGGCCCGCACCTTGCCTTCTTTCTTCAGTCGCGCCATCGCCTCCCACCCTTCCTCGATCTCAGCTTCAGGATTGGGCCAGTGTATTTGATACAGGTCAATTACGTCAATCTTGAGACGCTTCAGGCTGGCCTCGGCCTCGCGCCTGATCGAATCGGCCTTTAAGCTATTGCCGATCTCCTTTTTGTCGTTCCATACTAGCGAACACTTGGTAAAGATATAGGGCTTCTCGGCTCTATCTTTAATCGCCTTGCCCACAATCTCCTCTGAGTGGCCCAGTCCGTAGACTGCCGCCGTATCGATCCAGTTAATCCCCAGATCAAGCCCGCGATTGATGGTCTTGATCGATTCTTCATCATCCTGGGCACCCCAACCGAATTCCCAACCACCACCGCCCATCGCCCATGCTCCCAGCCCCAAAGGGGTAATCTGCATATCTGTATTGCCTAGCTGTCGCTTATGCATATATCTCCTTTCCCTTTAACTTCGTACCGACTCGATTCTATCGCGTCCGATTTATCGCCCGTCCTCCACTGGGCAAGCGCAAGGCCCCTTCCCAACCACGCCACCTCCCCTTGCCCCTACCTGTCTTCCCTGAACGGTGCATCTAAACCCTTTCAAATTGTTTTAGCGTGTCCTATGTTATACGTTTCGCGCGATGCTCCCGTGACAGCAGCGCCTGCCAAGCAAAGGCCGCGTGGTGATACAATGGGAACAGCTTTTCACCGGACGCGAAAACACTATCCCTGGAGGAACATCATGCTCAATTCGGCTTTGATCCGCTCTCACTTTCCCGCGCTGGCTTCGGGCGCAATCTTCTTCGACAATCCCGGTGGCACGCAGGTCGCTCAGGAAGCCCTTCAGCGTATGCAGTACCATCTGCAATATACCAACGCCAATAATGGAGGAGCCTTCTATACCAGCCAGGCATCCGACGCGACGGTCTACGAGGCACGCCAGGCCGTGGCCGATTTCCTGCACGCGCAACGACCAGAGGAGATTGTCTTTGGGCAGAATATGACCAGTCTGACCATGCATATCAGTCGCAGCCTGGCCCGTTTACTCAAACCCGGTGACGAGCTGGTCGTGACCCATATGGACCACGACGCCAATATCGCCCCCTGGCTGCTGATTGCCGAGGATCGCGAATGCCACGTCCGCTGGGTTGATATCCATACCGAAGATTGCACGCTGGATATGGAAGATTTGGAGCGACAGATTACGCCACGCACCAGAATCGTCGCTATCGGCTACGCCTCCAACGCCGTCGGCACCGTCAACGACGTGCGACGAGCGGTACAACTGGCGCACAACGTCGGCGCACTCTGCTTCGTTGACGCGGTGCAGTATGCTCCACACAAACCCATCGATGTGCAGGATCTGGATTGCGATTTCCTGGCCTGTTCGGCCTACAAGTTTTTCGGACCGCATATCGGCATCCTCTATGGCAAATACGCGCTACTGGATCAGCTTATAGCCTATAAGGTGCGACCCGTCTATAATATCCCGCCGGACAAGTTTGAAACTGGCACGCAGAGCTTCGAGTCCATCGCGGGCACGTTGGGGGCAATCGAGTATCTGGCCTGGGTCGGCACAACCTTCGGTCAGCAGTTCGCCCCACGCTACCAGGACCGTTTTCAGGGTCGCGCCCTGGCTCTAAAGCTGGGCATGGCGGCCATTGAAGACTACGAGCTTGGCCTCAATACGGCATTGCTGAAGGGATTACGCTCTATCCCCGGATTGGATCTGCGCGGCATCACCGATGTTACCCGTATGCACGAACGCGTCCCGACCTTCGCCTTTACCTTGCAAGGATGGCAGCCACGAGCGGTTGCTGAAGCCCTGGCCAAAGAGAACATCTACATCTGGGACGGCAACTACTACGCCCTGGCCATCATGCAACGTCTGGGCCTCGATGAAAATAGCGGTATGGCACGAGTTGGATTGGCTCACCTCAACACCTGCGCCGAAATCGATAGCATGATCGCTTTGCTGCACAAAATGGTGCAGAAATGATCCCTGATTTACCCTTTTTGTCCCCAGGCCGAGAGCAAATAGAGTACCGCCTGGAAATCGGGCTGCGCCATCTCATGGGCAACCTGCTCATACAACACGTCTAATTCTGTCTGCTTGACTATCCCTGTTTTCACAAGCCAGGGTTGCCCTAACAGAAAATACATTTTGCAGTTTTCCACCATTTTCGTATGAACTTTCGTACCATAAGAAAAGTTCAAGATATGAGGCTGTTCGCGCAGATTGCGGCAGCCCGCTTTGCGTAGGAACTGGCTGAGCAGAGGGGTGACGCCCGCATACAACCCTGACGGATGCAGCGAGCGTCCCTCTTTATGGCCCGCCTGAAGAAAGAGCGTCTTATAACGCTCAAAAGCCAGGCTATTCGTTGTGCCTATATCGTCGCATCCCGTCAGGCGAACCATGCCATCAGGCCGCGTGACCCGCACAACTTCCTGGATCACAGTGGGCCACATATCTTTCAACAAAAAGCTTTCAATAAAGCGAGCGTTCACAAAGTCGAAAGAAGCATCGGCGAATCGCAGAGGCTGCCGTACATCCATCACTTCAAAAAAGGCATTTTCCAGGCCCCGCACTTCCGCGTGGATCTGCGCATACTCGATCATGGCCCGATTGATATCGACGCCCCACACCGTCATCTCAGGATGCGCACGCGCCACCTCTAGCACCCACATGCCAGGTCCACAGGCGATGTCCAACACATCCGCAAAGAGGGGATGCGGCTGAGGAAAGAGGCCACCCATCGTTTCTTCCAAAATATAATGCAAAATTATCAAGCGAGCCAGCTCCGCGCCACCGCCAAAATCGATCATATACGTGTCGGGTGGATTTTCCATCAGGCCCCTTCCCAAACAGTGTGCCATTCAATCGGGTGAGTGAAACCACTCCACGAATCCAGTGGAGAATCTTGTTGGCTCCAGGAGTGGTTTCACTAGCTGCGGTAGCAGCGTTCCCGATTGCTTTTAACGGCGTGACAAGATGATACACAATACGTAAAATATAGCATATAATATTTTAAACATCAAAAATCATACAGTACTTGCACAACAATAAAGAGGGAGTTTGGTGTCTGCATCATCAAACTCCCTCTTTATTGTTAAGATCAGCTTATACCAATTGCACAGTACCTATCAGCCAAGTGCCTCCAACAGCATATCTCCCTCGTCAGGAGTAATGCGACCTTCGGCGATCATGCGCAGAATGGCTTCACGCTCCTGCTCTATGTCTACCACTGGCTTCGCATTGGCGCTCTCAGCAACTGGGGCTGGCCGGTCGTGAGCTGGCACTGGTGGTACTGGCGACTCTGGTAACATTGGCGGCTCCGGTGGAATAGGCGGCACAGGCGCTTCAGGGAACGCTGGCGGCGGTGGGGGAGCTGGTCGGGTCACGCTGAGATTCTTCAGGGCCTGTTCTACCGCATCCAGAGCGCCTAGCACGCCTTCAGAGGCCGCTCGACGCGCCTGCTCTACGAGCCGATCAATCCGCTCAGGGTCCATGCTCCACTCGCGATTATTGAAGCGCACATTGAGCCGTTGCGCCTGCTCCTCTGAACGTCTGGCTCTCTCTTCTACGCGCCGCCGTTGCTCTTCCATCCGACGAGCCTGCTCATGCATCCGGTGCTGCTGCTCTTCCATCCGACGAGCCTGCTCCCTGGCGAGATGTTCGGCTCGATGCTGATGCGCCTCAGTAAAGCGGCGTGTGCGCTCTTCGGCATTGCGCATCACCCCATCGGCAATATCAGCACCCAGAGATGAAGTTGCCCCCGCGATGGCTGCCGAAATCTCACGGCCAAGATCGCGCCCCAGGTACGCCATCTCACGACCAAAATCTCCCATCTCGCGCCCAAAATCCGCCATCTCATGTCCAAAATCTCCCCATCCCCAGGAGCCACTGCTGCTACTGCGCGGATCTTCGGCCCCACGAATCGCCAGATGATCGCCAACCGTCAGCTCAACTTGCGCCGCTCCATCGCCATAGGTCAGGCTTACCTGATTGCCAGCAGAGCTAGAAACGACTGAACGACCGCTCACGCCTCCTCCGGCGGTAGCGCGAATGCTCATGTTTGCATCCTGTGGCAGCACAATACTGGCGTTGCCCCCAACCCGACAACGCGTGACCGTGTCAGCTAAGAAGGCGGACTGCAAATGCAGATCTGAATCGATCCTGCCAATCTCGATATTGCCACGCATCCCCTTGAGCTGCGCATCCGAACCGATGCTGCTCACCTGAAGATTGCCTGCGACACCAGTGAAAGCGGCATCGCTCCCGATATAGCCAATGGTGACATCGCCCTGGATATCGCGCAAACTGCAATCGCTCCCCACATTGCCAATTTGCACCGTCGAGACGCCCACAATCGTGATATCGCTCCCCACATTCCCTAGCATCACCGTTGCTCCGGCGCTCTCCCCGATCTGGCAATCGCTATCGATATTGCTCACCTGGACGTTTGAGGCTCCGCTAATCGTCAGATCGCTTGCTACATTGCCCAGCAATATTTCAGCATGTCCATTGCCCCGGACAGCACAATCGCCTGCGATATTGCTACAGTGCAGCACCGCGATCCCATCTCGCGCCATCAGATCGCCCTGCACATTTCCCACCGTTGCCGTCTCAACCTCTTTTAACGTCAGGTCGCTCGCCACATCGCTAATCTCTACAACCCTAATTAGGGAACAGAGTACGTCTCCCCCGATCCCTCCCTCTATACGCAGCGTTGAGGCGCTGATGACCTCCAGATCGCCCGCGATATTGCTGAGTGTCACGTCTCCATGCACATTCTTTAGCGAGACATCGCCTCCCACGTCGCGCAATTCAACCTGGCGCACATTCTCAACTATGACATCATCACCGATATCTTTCGCACTGATACCGACCTCAAAAGGTATCCATAGCTCCAGCGAATCGCTACAGCTCCGCAGCGTTAAAGCATCCCCCTCCGGCTGAACGACAGCCAGCTCATCATCGGCTTTAATCATGATGTTCTGTTGTCCCCAACCGCGTACGCTAAGGTCGCCGCCAATCTCCGATAGAAGTATACGTTGCACTGCTTCCGCAGGAATCGTTCGTTGCATGATGTGTTCCTTCCTCATCAGCTATTCAACAAAAACTTCTAACCGCTCGCCTCTTTCCAGGTCTTGCAGATCCAGCAAACGACCTGTGGCTCCACGTTCAATAGCCTGTAACAGGCCTTCCAATGCATTATTGCTTAATTGTGGGATCAATTTTGTGCCCAGCCGTAGACCAACCTTGATTAAATTGACCGGCATCACCGCCATCAAATGGCCACGCGCTGGACCGGGAGACATACTGCTTGCTCGAATGCGAATGGTCCGATCACGCACCGGCTCAAGCGGGCGCTCCTGCTCCTCTTCCAATGCATCAAGCAATTGCTCGGCCTCCAACGCGCTTACCCGGCCCGCTTCGATCAGGCGCAGGATGCGACTGCGTTCTTCTTTCGATACTACCATCATGCTAGCCCTTCAGCAGGCGCATGGCCTCCTCGACGCCAATTTCTTTTGCTGCCAGTTTGTCGAGGATAGCTCGCCGATCTACACGCCCATCGTTCTCTGGCGTCCCTCCCAGCGCGGCCACGATTTCATCCAACCGACTACGCGCTGTGTTATAGGCAACATTCATCTCCATCGCCAGCTTCTGAATATTGCCGCGATACTTGACCAGCATCTCCACA
This sequence comes from Ktedonobacteraceae bacterium, assembly GCA_035764225.1. Classification (GTDB taxonomy): domain Bacteria; phylum Chloroflexota; class Ktedonobacteria; order Ktedonobacterales; family Ktedonobacteraceae; genus DASRHT01. The sequence goes on along the minus strand of DASTZT010000473.1, from coordinate 4,643 downwards.
AAGTCGAGCTGCTCTCGCGTCAGCCGCCCGATCCACCCCAGGTTAAAGCGTCCCTCAATCACCACGCCACTAGAGGGACACTCCAGCCGGGTCACAATCAACTCGTCCCCACTCACCGGATCTCGTGTGATCAATGGAGACATATTTAATGGCCTCCTTGTTAGTAATAGCGCTCGCCCGACCCTGAAAGCGATGGCCGTCCTCCGCTCTCTGCCAGAGGCATCAGCTCATTGCGTGGATCAACACGTTCCAACTTCGTCCCTAACGAGACGAGAGATTTGCCGACATTGCCAATGATGCGGCGTCCCAGGTTGGGATTAGCCTGATGCTGTTGCGCACTCATGCCAAGACGGGCCTCTTCCATCTCGTGTTGCAACTCTTGACGCCGCTGTTCGCAAACTTTTTCGTACGAGTAGAGATTCATCTTTTGGTATCCTCCTAATGCCGACCTACAAAAGCATCATCTTCACCTGACCGATCTATTCCCAGGTTGCTGCTTAATTTTCACATTGATTTGATATTTTTCGTTAACGACATGAGAATGATACCATATCTTTGCAAATTTTGTCAATATATTTGGCAAATAAAATCACTTCATTGCAAATATTTTCTGAAAATTGCCTTTACGACCACAAAAGCTACTCGAAATGCATTTGAAATTGATACGTGAGAAATTATGCACAGAGAGCGTAGTATCACTAGATAGCATTGCCATCTAAATGTTAACCTTCCTCAACCACCCACAATGACATGGCTATAGCATAATTGCGCCATCCTCTATCGTGGGGAAAAAACAGCTATGATACAGGCAAAAAATGAGGATATAAACATGCAAACAAAAACTCCAGGGACCGCGCCTATCCATTCCCCCAGGCAGGCTCGCAATCCCGTAGCGCCAGTTATCACACTGGCGCTCTGGCGCGTAAGACGGACAGGATTCTTGCTGCTCATCACCACGCTGGGTCTTATCGCCACCGTGATCGTCGCCTGCTCGATCCCATTATTTTCAGCCGTTACGGCTACCGCAGGAATACGCAATATTTTGAATGCCGCACCCGAAAGCGCCACACTCAATGTCAGCGTCACCAATCGGGGACTCTCTACTCCGATTGTTCACGACGTATTGCAGCAGTTTGACCCGCTGATTCAGCAGCACATTGCTTCCTATTTACAGAGCGTGCCGGATTTTTCCATTAGTTCGACTGGAACTGGCATTATCTCGCCTCCCCATACCCCAGAACCCTATATTTTGACCCTGATGGGGGCGTCAACGCAGCAAATGTCGTCATACACCCAACTGGTCCAGGGACGCCTGCCACATGCCAATGCCAACGCCGGGAACGAGATCGAAATTATGCTTACCCCGGCAACCGCTGCAATCTGGCAGGTCTCCATTGGCTCATTGATAACGCTGGACGTTCCTTTTACCGATATACCACAGCAACCACAATTTTTCCCCGGTCAGGGACCAGATCCCGCGTTCCAGCGTCACGTCCATCATACCTCAATCAAAGCTCGCGTGGTTGGCCTTTTTACGGTCTCCACGACCGCTCAAGCATACTGGCATGGTCAGAATCTTGATTTGGTATCGCAGTCGCTCTCGCCTGGGAGAGACCTCACCCGTATTACCTTCCTTACCGCCAACGATGCCTTGCTCTCTAGCTTTGACCAGATTGCCCACACCTACCATATCCCTTCCGCCTTCGAACTCTATACCCTCAACTGGTACTATCACCTGGACCCAACACGGATTAGCAGCCCCCAGCTAGACGATCTGATTACGCAACTGCATGATTTACAAACAAGCTTTACTAATAAATTTGGCAATACACAGGGTACTGGTTTCGGCAGTACTGACGATATCACTCCTCCCTATCCTTACATGACCCAGGTCTTCTTGCTCAGTGCTGTCTTATCTGGACCCAACGGAGTGAGCACGTTAGAGCAGCTCCGCGCTCGCATCGACGCCACGCGCATTCCCGTTACCATCGTTGGATTGCAAATCATCGCGCTGGTGCTCTTCTTCGTCAGCCTGATCGCCGATCTGCTGGTAGATCGCCAGACCGACGCCATTGCCTTGCTGCGCAGTCGTGGAGCAAGCGGCAGGCAGATTTTCTCAGCCCTGCTCACGCAAGCGTTCAGCTTGAGCGTGATTGCCCTGCTCATCGGACCGCCGCTCGCCCTGCTCGTCGTCTATTTCTTCGCTCAACGCGCCCTGACTCCCGTTGAACAAGGAGCGTTGAACCTGATCACAGACCATCCCATTCAGGCCATGCTGCAGACGGGCCTTTATGCCGTTGCCGTTGCGCTCGTCGCCGTTATCACAATGGGCCTCTCGCTGCGCAAAGCCATCAGTATGGATGTGCTCTCCATTCGCAAGGAGGCAGCTCGCACAACGCGTCGCCCGCTCTGGCAACGCCTCAACCTCGACGTAGTCGCCGCCATTATCGCCTTAATCGGCTATGCTATCTCGCTCTACCTGACCAGCATTGGCGGCCTGCTCGACTCCGGCACACAAACGCTGATTACTGCTCCCCTGACGCTGATCGCCCCCTTCTTCCTGGCCATCGGCAGCATCCTGCTTTTCTTACGCCTCTTTCCAATCCTGCTGCAACTGGGAGCGCGTATTGCTGAGCGCAGTCGTAGCGCACCTATCATGTTGGCACTGGCACAAATGGCTCGCGTGCCACGTCAAAGCGTGCGCATGATTATGCTACTTGCCTTCACCACCGCCTTTGCCATCTTTTCGCTGATTTTCACCGCCTCGCAAGCCCAATATGCAACCGACCTGGCCAGCTATGAAACCGGGGCAGATTTTAGCGGCACCACTCATGCCAGCGATAATTCGTCTCTGGCCGACGTGATGAGCGATTACCGCTCTATCCCTGGTGTCCTCTCCGTCACAGCAGGCTTTTCCACTCAAGGCTCCATTGCAGGCTCAACCTCCACGCTTTTAATGGAGATCCGCGCCGTTGACGCCGATACCTACGCCCGCACGGCGGTATGGCCAGCACAGGCCGCTAACCCACCCGTGAGTACACTCATGCAACAACTTAGAGCACGACGGACCAGCGCCATTCACAATGATATTGTCCCTGTCTACGTGGACACGGTGGCGTGGAATACCCTCCATCTGCACATTGGCTCTACCTTCACCATCGACACGAGCGCCGCAGCCAGCCTGAATTGTCTGGTGATTGGACAGTTAGAGCATATTCCAACCATCAACGACAGCACAGGCGCGGGGCTTACAGGAGATACGCCCCCTCCCGGCGGCATCCTGCTTGACTACCAGACCTATGCCAGCATTTACAGCCAGGATAGCGAGCGTGTAGGGCTGAGGGCGCTGCTGCCGATCAATTATTTCTGGTTGCGCACCCGCGACGATCCAGCCACGCTCGCTACCATCCGCTCAGATATCAATAATATCCGCTTTGACCTGACTCCTTATTACGACCGGCGCACGCTCATAGCAGCGTTTAGCACCGATCCATTCTATCTGAATCTGGCGGGTATTTTAACATTCGGCACCATTACTGCCCTGCTGCTGGCCCTGCTCGGCAATCTGCTGGTCTCGCTCCTGACAACGCGGACGCGCATGACCAGCTTCGTCGTGCTGCGTGCGCTTGGGACCACACCGCGCCAGGTTGGCAATGTGCTGCTCTGGGAACAGGTCATCGTCTATGCCAGCGCCCTGCTGCTTGGTCTGATCTTCGGCACGCTGTTTTCAGTCACCATGATCCCCAACCTGACGTTGAGCAGCATTCCCGCCAGTGGACCGCTCGCCAATTTCAGCCCAGGACAGTTCTATGCCTTGCAGCACGTCTTGCCAGCTCAACCCGTGCTCCCACTTTCGCTGAGCATCATTCTCTTGGCGCTGGTGATGATCTGCGTTATCGCGCTTGGCATGATGATACGCACGATTTCCCGCCCCTCCATGAGTCAGGTGCTCAGGCTGAATGAAGATTAAATAGATCACAATGCAATAGAAAAGGAATATCCATGCCAGGCACACAAAAAACGCTATTACCCAGCAAGCAACGTACGCTCATGCCCTCTACCCTCACCCTGGCTCTCTGGCGCTGGCGGCAAAGCAGCTTCCTCCTGCTGATCACCGGGCTGGGCATCGTGGCTGCCATCATGATTGTCTGCTCTATCCCTTTGTTTTCCGCAGTGACGGCTACGGCAGAATTACGTAGCCTCTTTACCACGACACCGACCAATACCGATTTAATGCTGCGCATCAGCACTCAGGGGCTATCAACCAGCCTGGTGCAGGATCTTCAGCAGCAGCTTAACCCGCTTTTTCAGCAACCGATCAAGCCCTATTTAAGTGATCGCGCCCAATTCTCGCTTCAGGCTCCCGGTCTCGCTATTCTCTCACCTAGACAGGCTCAGTCCGGCAATTTGATGCAGCTCTTCGGCACCACCATGCAACAGGCCGCCTCCCACATCACCGTGCGGCAAGGACAACTCCCTGCTGACACCTGTAGCGGAGCGACCTGCAACCGCCTGGATGTGCTGCTCACCCCTGCGACTGCGCAAAGCTTACATGTGAGCGTCGGCTCGCTGATTACGCTGCAACTGCCCTTTGCGATAGCGACAAACCCTGGTCAAGCTCTCACTCAGCAGCTCGTCTTGCG
>DASTZT010000472.1:0-9964 GCA_035764225.1 Ktedonobacteraceae bacterium | reverse complement strand
GCGCGATACAGGCACCGGGAGGAACGAACCACCACCAGAGGTTTCCGCCCAATGCACCAGCTTGTTGTGCCCAGTACAACATGCTGCCCCAACTAGGAATAGTTCCGTCGCCCAGGCCAAGAAATTCGAGCGCCGCCCAGGTCAGCACTACATAAATCGTCGTGCTGACAAAGCCTGCCACTACCAGGCCGATCTCATTGGGAAAAATTTCAAAGAAGATGATGCGCCAGGTATGCTCTCCACTCGCGCGGGCCGCCATCACAAATTCTCGGCTACGCATCGAAAGCGTTTGCGAACGCAGCACACGCGCCTGCCAGGCCCAGTTGGTAAACACGATCACCAGCGAGATCGTCAGGGGACCGCGCGGGAAATAGGCTGCGAGCACAATGGCAAGCGGGAGCGCGGGCAGCACCAGCGAAACATTGGTGAGCAACGTCAACACATCATCGACCCAGCCGCCAAAGTAGCCACTAACCAGCCCAACAAGCACGGAGAGCACCGTCACCAACACGCCCGTTCCCAACCCCCAGAAGACGCTGGTACGCGTGCCGTAAATTAGCTGGCTAAAGATATCTTCTCCCACAACCGTCGTGCCCAGCAAATGTGCAGGCGAAGGAGGAGCAATGAACAGGTGCGATACAGCATTGGGATTAATCGTCATGAAAAATGGTCCAAAGAGGCCCACCAGGATAAAAAATCCAACAATCGCGCTGCCAACTGCCGCTCTAGGACTGATCGTCATGGCTCGCCAGATCGCAAGCAACACACGTCCAATGCGCGAAGGTAAGGCATCGTTGGGTTCAGGCATTAGCGCAACTGGCACCGCCTCGATGGAGGGAGATACTTCCTGAGTTTTCATGTTAGCCGCTCCTTTCCACACGCACTCTGGGATCAAGGAAAGCATAGAGCATATCGGCCAGGAAATTTGCTCCCAGCACAGCCAGCGTAATAACCAGGAAAACGCTCTGGATCATGGCGTAATCCTGCTGGTTTACCGCCTGGAACAGGGCATAGCCGATGCCCGGATAGGAAAAAACCATCTCGGTCAGCAGTTGACCGCCGACAATCGCGCCAATGGCAATGGCAAAGCCGGTGATATTGGGCAGCACCGCATTGCGAGCAGCATACCAGAACATCACACGGCGCTCTGACAAGCCTTTCGCCCTTGCCATCAGAACATAATCTTCCGAAATGGTGGTGATCATGGAGTTGCGCATCGTCAGCATCCAGCCCGCCAGGGAAGAAATCACCAGCGTCAAGGCAGGCAGAAACGCGTATTGGACCACGCTGCCAATAAACTCAAAGGACCAGCCTGGATCGATATTGGCCGAATCGTAGCCGCCCGCCAGGGGGAACCAGTTGAGCAAGTAGGAAAAGACATAGAGCGCCAGCAATGCCAGCCAGAAGTAAGGAATAGCAGAAAGGAAATTCATGACAGGCGAAAGGAAGGTATCCAACAGAGTGCCTCGTTTCCATGCCACGATGATTCCCAGCAAACAGCCCAGCAAGAAACTGATCAACACAGCAACACCGCCCAGCATAATCGACCAGCCAATATCCTGACCGATGACCTTCGTAACGGGAGTCGGAAAATATTGCAAGGAATTGCCCAGGTTGCCCTGTAGCAAATTGCCCAGATATTTAAAGTATTGAACCCAGAGAGGATCGTGCGTGTTCAGACCGAACATGACTGAGAGGCTCTGTTGCATGGCCGGAGTCACGTAGCCTTTTGTTGACATCTTCCCCACGAGAGCCGCAACGGGATCACCTGGGGCCAGGCGAGGAAGGAAAAAATCCAGCGTAATGGCTACCCAGACAGCACACATGTAGAACAAAATACGGCGAATTACGTGACGCACCTGCTTGCTCCTTCATTCTGCAAACGAAGCATTCGCCTCTTCCCTTCTTCTTTATCTATTGTACACTTTTTTGGTGAGTAATGGGGATGATTTGCGCAATCATCCCCACGAAACGATCTATCTGACCATCTCAGGTCGATAGGAGAGCGACCATACCATTAGCCTTTGGGTTGCAGATGCAGAACCACTATTTCGCTATCAGGGGCAGTGTTTGGGCTACCACTGGCATAGGCATTATTCTGATCCGGCCACCCGGTGAAATTCTTGGTCAAGTACTCGTCGTAGTCAGCGCCGGTCCACAGAGGGATGAAGGGCTGATTTTCGACAAAGGTCTTCTGGATACCATCGATAGCCTGCTTCTGAGTAGCAGCATCGGTGGTTGAAGCATACTGGTTCAAGAGTTGGTCGGTCGTGGGATCATTCCAGGCCATAAAGTTGAACTTGCCCTGACCGATCTGTGCGCTGTTAAGGTACTGGTTGTAGAGATAGTACGGAGTAGGACCGCCGACCATACCGCAGAACATCAGCTGATAGTCATACTTGCCATCCGTACGCAGCGTGTAGTAATCGTTCTCAGCAACCGTCACATTTTTGATCTCAATCCCGGCAGCCTGAGCCTGCGCCGCAATCAGTTTCGCGGCTGCATTCCAGTCAGAATAAGAATCAACGCTTCTCAGGGTGAAAGAGAGTCGCTTCCCATTCTTCTGAAAGATACCATCCGCGCCTTTGGTAAATCCCGCACTGGTCAGGAATTGCTCGGCTTTGGCGGCATCAGCGGTAGTTGACAGACTGCTATACTGGGAGGACAGCCAGCTATTAGCCGTTGGCAGCACCAGGCCAGTCAGACTTCCCGGAGGCTCCAGACCAGCAGTTGCTTGCGCCGCTATCGCATTGCGGTCCAGCGCATAGCTGAGCGCCAGGCGCACCGGTTGACCAGCCTGTCCGCCCAGGAGCGGATCTTTCTGATTGGGACAGATCGAGTACAGGTTGATCGGGTCCATGAAGGTGTGATTATTTGCCGGATCTTTGGCAAGGAAATCCTGCTGCAGCGTTGGCGAGAAGTAACCAGCCCAATCAACATCGCCCTTTGGCAGTGCCAGCTGCAATGTCGCGTTATCTTTGTACTCTGGATAGCGCAACTCGTCAACCTTTACCTTGTCAGCCTGCCAGTAACTCGGATTTTTGTCGTAGACAGCCAGGTCGGTCACATATCTGGTCAGCACAAAAGGTCCGGTGCCGACGGGCTTATCGGTCAGGTACTTGGTTGGATCGCCAACGGAGGCAAAAACGTGCTTTGGAACGATATAGACATGCCCGGCAATCGTCACTAGCGAGGGAGGATAGGCTTTCTGGAACGTCATCACGACGGTGTTGGGATCGGGGGCAACTACGTCTTTGAGATAGGTCCAGACGCCGCCGCCATCCGCCGCCGGATATTGCTTCATGAGATTGAAGGTAAACGCCACATCATCCGCTGTAAACGGCTGGCCATCGTTCCATTTGACGTTCTGGCGGATCGCGAATGTCGCCTGGGTATTGTCGCTGTTCCACTGATAGCTAGTCGCCAGCATCGGGGTAAACGAGCCATCATTGATGTTTACAAAGTACAGCGTCTCATAGATCATACCCTGAAGACCCGCATTCGGATGCCCGTTATAGGGGTTAAAGCCAGCTTGCGTAAAATCATTGGATTGAGCGGCAATTTTAAGAACATGCTTGGTGGTGGTATTCTGGCTGGGACCACCCCCACAGGCCGAGAGTATCACCGTAAAAATGACCAGGAAGGTGAATACCATTGCCATAGACGCGATCTTCGCCCTCGCAGATACAGCAAGGGGAGGGTTGGAAGCCATTTGCAACCTCCTGATATGCAGTAAACAAACTTACTCGATGCTCCAGTAAATAGTTCTTTGCGTACACAACGTAAACCACTGGCAAATCTTTTTTCGACTGCTTCCTCCTTTCCCTATTTGAGTCTGCGCTGTGCAAAAATGAGGGATTTGATGCTTGCCCCCATAAATCCAGACCAATCTATGTAGAATACTGTACCTCCTCTCGCTCGATTTGTCAAGACATCTAGACCACTAGACAGGGACTGATGTAAAATTTGAGATAGCAATGGGAGTATTTAATGATTCCCATCAATCTGAAATGAAAAGTGATAGGAGTAGCCATGACCTCTTTGCTTGAGCAAGAAATCAGCAGTCAGCCGCAAGGCATTGCGCGTCTGCTTGATCGCGAAACGCGCCATATTGAGCAGATTGTTGCTCAGCTTCCACCGTTTGATCACGCTTTGATTGCCGCTCGCGGCTCGTCCGATCATGCTGCCACCTATGCGAAGTATGCCTGGGCGACACTGGGTCATTATCCGGTGACGCTGGCCGCGCCTTCGCTGCTTACGATGTATCAAGCCTCTCTCCGCCTGACAGGAGCGCTGGTCGTGGGCATCTCTCAGTCGGGACAGTCACCCGATATTCTCGCCGTGCTCCAGGAGGGCAAGCGGCAGGGACGCCCGACGCTGGCGATTACCAATGATGGCACATCTCCCCTGGCCGCCATTGCTGATTACGTCGTGGAGCTGCATGCCGGGCCAGAGCGCAGTATAGCCGCGACCAAAACCTATACGGCGGAGCTGGCTGTGATGGCGATGTTTGCCGCCGCCTGGAGCCGCCAACAAACCCATGTTGCCGAACTGCAAGCGTTGCCAGGAGCTATTGAAGCTACCCTGCGACTCACGCCAAACATCGCGCAACTGGTTGAACGCTATCGCTACATGGATCGCTGCGTCATCATCGGGCGTGGCTACAATTATGCCACCGCTTTCGAACTGGCTCTCAAGCTCAAAGAACTGACCTACGTGATGGCCAATGCCTATTCCTCAGCAGATTTTCGGCATGGCCCAATCGCCACTATCGAAGCTGGCCTGCCGGTCGTCCTGGTTATGCCCGGAGGTGCGACCTTTGACGATATGCGAACTCTGGCGCACGATCTCCAGCAGAGCCAGGCCGAGCTGTTAGTAATATCAGAGTCCGAGCAGGCGCTGGCCCTCGCCCAGACAAAATTGCCTATCGCCGCTGCCGTTCCAGAGTGGCTTAGCCCGCTTACCGCCATTATCCCAGGTCAACTTTTCGCGCTACACCTTGCCCTCACGAAAGGACTGAACCCGGATCTGCCACGCGGCTTACAAAAAGTCACAAAAACGTTATAAACACCGTAGGGGTCTTGCTATCCCGCCGACCAACGCTCCTGGACGCGCTAAAGCGGGTCCCTACGAAGCTCAGGTCGGCGGGATAGCAAGACCTGCCCCTACAAAACTTCAAAGCGTGCGCGCCAGGCGTCGGTGGCGTAGGCGATCTCGCCCCGGCAAATTGTGGCCTGAAGGGTGAGCGCATCGTCGAAAATGAGCAAATCAGCATCATAGCCAACCTGTAGCAGTCCCTTACGATCACAGGCTTGCGCGGTTCGCGCCGGATTGAGCGTCAGCATTCCGACCGCTTCCTGCAAAGAGACTTCCGTCATGGAGAGCATATTGCGCAAAGCGCGATCCATCGTTAAGACGCTGCCGGTAATGGTGCCATCAGCCAGGCGAGCCGCTCCATCTATCACACGCGCCGGTTGTCCCGCAAAGCCAAAGGTGGCACCGGGAACGCCCGCACCAGCCATTGCATCTGTAATCACAACGGTGCGCTTGGGTCCAAGCAACTTGACCAGCACATTCATCGCCGCCGGATGAACGTGGACGCCGTCGGCAATCAGCTCTCCACAGACACAGCCGGGTTGCACGATAGCGGCAAGCGGCCCTGGAGCACGGTGGTGGAGAGGGCGCATCGCGTTGAAGCAATGCGTGACATGCGTAATGCCCTGTTGCACTGCCTCCTGAGCCTGCTCATAGGTGGCATCGGTATGGCCCATACTGACGGTCACGCCCGCGTCGAGCATGCGACGGATCATAGACGGGGCACCAGGCAATTCGGGGGCCAACGTGATCAGGCGCAGGTGTCCATCGGTCAACGTCAGCACGCGCTCCGTTTCCGCCTCATCAGGCATACGCAGCCAGATAGCCGGGTGCGCCCCTCGATGGGCCACGTTAATATATGGGCCTTCCATAAAGATTCCCAGCGGCTCGGCCCCCTTCCCCTTGCCCCGATTGCTCATCATCTCAACTGCCGCGCCCAACTGTCGCTCTGGCAATGAGCCAGGAGTGCCGACCACCGCGATCAGAAAAGAGGTCACGCCCGTTGAGGGTATCCAATGCGCATAGGACCGAATCTCGCCTGCGTTGGTCGTGTGCAGATTAAATCCTCCGCCCCCATGCGTATGCACCTCAATAAAGCCGGGCGTCACAATCATCCCAGCTGCATCAATAACGTTATCTACGATAGCAGACGTTTCCGTACATTCGACCGCCTGAATATTCGCACCTTCAACGGTGATATTCCCATGCTCAATATCTGCGGCAGCGTCTATCAGATGAGCATTACGTAATGTAAATCGCATTGATCCTCCTTCTGCAATCTTGACAGATCCGCAAAAATATGCGATCATTAGTAAGTAAGCATACTGGTATATACAATATACCAATTAGACCACTTTCTTAACTAGTACCATATTTGCGAAAGGAAAGCAAGAGACTAATTTCGTTTAGATTGGGGAAAAGTGATATGAGCGCCATTTACAGAAACAGTCCCTTACCTCGTTATTACCAATTAAAAGAAATTCTACGCGAAAGAATTCGTAGCGGGGAATGGAAACCAGGGAGTCTTATTCCTTCCGAGCGTGAGCTGAGCGAGAAGTATGGCATCAGCCGCATGACTGCGCGCCAGGCTATCACTGACCTCGTCAACGAAGGCATTTTTTACCGCGAGCAGGGCAAGGGAACCTTTGTGAGCAACCGCAAGATCACCCAGCAACTGATCCACCTGACCGGCTTCACCGAAGATATCCGGGCACGTGGGCAATTACCCAGCACAAAAGTGCTCACGGCTGAGATGGCTCCCGCCGACGAGACGACCGCCGAAAAATTGCGGATCGAGCCTGGCACGCTCATTTTTCGTCTGCAACGTCTGCGCCTCGCCGATGACGAGCCGCTAGCCATCGAGGTCTCGCAGATCCACTTCAAAGGTTGCGAGCGGCTGCTTGAAGAAGATCTGGAGACCAATTCGCTCTATCGCGTGCTAGAGGCAAGATTTGGCATTATGCTGATGGAAGCCGATCAGGAACTGGAGGCAGGTCTGGTAGAGAACGATGAAGCCCAATTATTGAAGATATCTCCTGGCAGCCCTGTGCTTTTTACGCGCCGCACCACCTACACCGAACGCAACCAGCCCATCGAGTACGCCAAAGCCATGTATTGCGGGCATAAGTACACCTTCTACACCCATATGAAGCGCGAACAACTGTTACCATAACATATCGTACCGACGCAATTGATCGCGTCCGATTTATCGCCTGTCCTTCCTGGCAAACAGGGGAAATGCCGTATTGACCCGATTGATCGCGTCTGTTTGTATTTATCGTGTCCGGCCCACTACCAATTTCAAATCAGGGAGACATGCGCATGGAACGTTCGTTACGCACGCTGGAAACGGAAAAGGTCAATCCAGCAACCGCCGAAATAGACCTGATGAGTCCTCTGGAGATTGTGCAGGCCATCAACGCCGAAGATGCCAAAGTAGCCCAGGCCGTTGAGCAGGTGTTGCCCCAAATTGCCCTTGCTATCGCAGCCATCGCCGAGCGGTTGCGACGAGGGGGGCGGCTTATTTATGTTGGGGCAGGCACTTCGGGACGGCTTGGCGCGCTCGATGCCTCCGAGTGTCCTCCCACCTTCAACCTCTCACCAGACACGATTGTAGCCTGCATTGCTGGCGGACCTACGGCTATGACATTGGCACACGAAGACTTTGAAGATAGCGTCGAAGCCGGACGAGCCGATGTAGCACAATTCAACCTGAACGAAGCCGATACGGTCGTGGGCATCACAGCCAGCGGGCGCACTCCTTATGTTCACGGAGCCATTGCTCACGCCAAAGAACGAGGTGCATTCACCATCGGGCTAGCATGCAACGCGCAGTCCCCTCTGGAAAAAGAGGTGGAGATTATGATCGCGCCCATCGTCGGACCCGAAGTTATCACCGGCTCAACGCGCCTCAAAGCGGGCACGGCGCAGAAAATGGTGCTCAATATGTTAAGCACCGGTAGCATGATTCTGCTGGGCAAAACCTTTGGCAATTTGATGATCGATGTGCAGACGACAAACTATAAGCTGCGCCAACGCGCCCTCTCCATCGTGCAGCAAATCACAGGCCTGGATGCCGACGCCGCTCAGCAACTCCTGGATGCTAGCAACGGCGAAACGAAAACGGCCATTCTGGCGGCCCGCGCCAATATCACCCCGGAGCAGGCCAGGGAAAAACTCGCCGCCCACGGCCATATCCTGCGCTCTGCACTGCCATGACCACACCAACATCACAGCCCTACTCGCTGGGCATCGATGGAGGCGGCAGCAAAACGCTGGCGATCATCGTCGATGCTCAGGGCAATCAGCAAGGACAGGGGCTGTCCGGTAGCTCTAACTATGCCGCTGTCGGGATGGACCAGGCCATCGCCCATATTTACGGCGCAGTAGAAGCGGCCATACAAGAAGCAGGCTGTACCTTGCCCCTGCACGCGGCATGGCTTGGTCTCGCTGGCATTGATCGCCAGGACGATTGCGAGAAGCTCTTACCGCATTTGCGCTCGCTGGCTGAGCGTGTCCACTTGACGAACGATGGAGAGCTGTTGTTGAGCGCGTTAAATGGCGCGGTGGGGATCGCGCTGATCGCAGGCACCGGATCAATTGCGCTGGTACGCAACGCTCAGGGCAATATCAAGCGAGCTGGCGGCTGGGGACATATTCTTGGAGACGAGGGCAGCGGCTACGATATCGGTCGCCACGCCTTGCAGGCCGCCACAAGAGCTGCTGACGGGCGCGGCCCGCACACCATGCTGCTCGACCTTATTTCGCAGCACTGGCATCTAAACAGCGCCGATGGCCTGATCGATAAAGTCTATCACGACGAGGACAAAGCCAGCATTGCACAGTTATCAACGCTGGTTTTCATGGCCGCTCGCTCCAAAGATAGCATGGCCCGCACCATCGTAGAGCAAGCAGCGCACGAATTGGCCCTTGCGGCTATTACCGCCAGCGCCATTCTCAATCATCGTAGTGAGCCACTGCCTATTGCGCTAGGGGGCGGCCTGTTGCTACACGAAACGGATTTTCGCGAACAGGTTTTAGAGGCCATAGGCAAACATCGACCGGTAGGACAGGTCGAACTGGTAACTCAGCCCGCGCTGAGCGCCGCTCGTGCCGCTATCAATCTGACATAGAGAGCATTGTCTGAAAGGAGAGGCGATTCATGAGCCACTATACTGAGAACATGACGCTAGAGGAGCAAATAGGCCAGGTGCTGATGGTCGGCTTCTGGGGGCACACGCCTTCGCCAGAAGTGCTCGATCTGATTCAACGCTACCACGTTGGCAACGTTCTCTTCTTCTCACGCAATATTCACGACACGCAGCAGGTGCTTGAGCTGACTCACAGCCTGCAAGAAGCGGCAAAGCAGGCCGGGCAACGCTACCCCTTGCTGATCGCTATCGACCAGGAGAACGGTATTGTGCAGCGACTGGGCAATGTGGCGACGCTTTTTCCCGGCAATATGGCTCTGGGCGCGATTGGCTCGGAGCAGGTTGCGCACGATGTCGCCCTGGCAACGGGACGCGAGATGCAGGCGCTGGGCATCAATATCAATCTGGCCCCGGTGGTCGATGTCAATAACAATGCCGCTAATCCGGTCATCGGCGTGCGCTCGTTTGGTGAGAATGCTCAGCAGGTAGCTTTGCTCGGTGCGGCAATGGTCAGAGGCTATCAGGAAGCTGGCATTATTTCCTGTTTGAAACACTTCCCAGGACACGGCGATACAGCAGTCGATTCCCATCTCGCGCTCCCCACCATTCCTTACAGCCTTGATCGACTCAAAACACTCGAACTCGTCCCGTTCAAAAGTGGGATTAAAGCTGGCAGCGCAAGCGTGATGATCGCGCATGTCGCCTTCCCAGCCTTAACC
>DASTZT010000471.1:0-2562 GCA_035764225.1 Ktedonobacteraceae bacterium | reverse complement strand
GGAATACGCGGAAAACGGTTCTGCTTATTGAGTCGGATTACCGCTACAAAAATAGCGTACACACGATTATCTCCCGATACCAGAGTAGTAGTGGAGAGTATTCATGACGCTTCAAGGGGGATCTATCGAGTGGCTCGATTTCGAGCATTACTCTGATGTTCCCATATTTAATACCAAAGCAGTGGTACAACAGACAGGCGTACCAGCCCCAACGCTCCGAGCCTGGGAGCGCCGTTATAAGCTGATCGCGCCCGAACGCGCGAACAACGCCTATCGTCTCTATTCACAACGCGATGTTGCCTTGATTCGTTGGCTGAAAGAGCGCGTTGACTCTGGTATCGCTATCAGCCAGGCTGTTACGCTTTTTCGTCATATGTACGAAGAGTATGAGCGCCGGGCCAACTACGATAAAATGCTTTATCCTCCGCCGACATCGGTCGAGAGCCAGGTGTCGGTCATCTCCACTCCACCTCAGGAAGAGCCTCCTGAGAACGCTGCCAAAAGTGTCATAGAGCCAGCATCAGAGCAGGACTGGACCCCCTCCTATATCGAACATCCCTCCAGCGGCTATCCCAGCGTGCATAATATGCGAGCCGTCCGTTGGCGTATGATTGGCGCTTTTCAACATTTCGATGATACCACCGCTAATATATTGATGAGTTCGATGCTCGCAATCTATCCCGTTGAGCAAGTTTGCACCGATCTGATTACCCCAACGCTGTGGCAAATTGGGCGCTTCTGGGCCGAAGGAGAGCTGAGCGTCTCGGTAGAACATTTTGCCAGCAATTTCTTCCGTGCCCTGCTCACGAACCTACTGCACGTCACACCAAGCCCTCTCACCGGGCCGCTGGTGATTGTCTGCTGCGCTCCAGGCGAGTCGCACGAGCTGGCGACGCTCATGCTCGCACTCTTTTTACGACGAAGCAGCATTCGAGTCGCTTACCTTGGGCAGAATATCGAGGCCGCAGGCTTACTCGACACAATTAAGCAACTGGCACCTGCGATGATCTGTATTTCCCTGACCATGCCTCATTTCTTGCCAGAATTGATCCATTTAGGCCAACAAATACAATGTTTGCCAGAACCTCGTCCCATCCTGGCCTTTGGCGGGCAAGCGTTTATGCAGCAGCAACAGCGGCTTGCACAGCTCCCTGGCCTTTATTTGAATGGGGACATGCGAGAGATTGTTATCCAGTTACGCAGTATACTATTAGAAGAGCATTTGGACGACAAAAGCTAAAAAATACACACTATTTTATGGAGGTGTAATGGAAGCAGCTCTCTCGGATGTAATCGTTGTCGATCTCTCACGCATCTTTGCCGGACCCTACTGCACGATGATCCTGGGAGATCTCGGCGCAACCATCATTAAAATTGAACAGCCGGGCAAGGGAGATGATACGCGCCAGTTTGGCCCCCCGTATACTGCTGGTGAAAGCGCCTACTACCTGGGTCTTAATCGCAACAAATATAGTATCACGCTCGATTTCAGCACGCCTGAGGGCAAGCAGCGCCTGCTCGAACTGTTGAAGGGCGCAACCGTGCTGGTCGAGAATTTCCGGCCCGGCACATTGGCAAAACAGGGGCTGAGCTATGAAGACGTACGAGCCATCAATCCGAGCCTGATCTATTGCTCCATTAGCGGCTATGGACAGACAGGCCCGTATGCTATGCGGCCCGGCTATGACTTCGTTGCTCAGGCTGAGTCCGGCATTATGGCGGTCACGGGCGAGCTTGACGGGGAGCCGCAACGCGTGGGCGTGCCGGTCGCGGATATCTCAGCTGGTATGTATAGCTGCGTCGCTATTCTGGCCGCGCTCAATTATCGTCGCCGCACAGGGAAAGGGCAATATATCGATATTTCCTTACTGGAATCGGCCACAGCTTTCCTCGGCAACGTTTCGGCCAACCACCTGATCTCCGGCGAGGAGGCCGCCCGGTACGCCAACGGACACCCCAACATTGTTCCGTATCAAGCGTTCCGTACCAGCAATGGCTATGTGGTCGTAGCCTGTGGCAATGATCGCCTCTACCAATCTTTCTGCAAGGTGCTGGGACGAGAAGACCTGATCGTGGACCCACGCTTTGCGACCAATCCAGAGCGGGTACGCCACCGTCAGGAATTGGTACCACAGCTACAGGAGCAGATGGTACAACGCCCTGGCGAGGAATGGCTGGAAGCTTTGCGCGCCGCCGGTATTCCCTGCGGCCCGATCAATCTGGTGAGCCAGGTTTTTCGCGATCCACAAATCCAGAGCCGGGGGCTGGTATGGGAATGCGATCATCCCACAGCAGGCAAGATTCGCCTGGCAGGCTCCCCGATTCGCATGTCAGAGACGCCACCGAGGCTCTATAAAACGCCTCCGTTGTTAGGCGAAGATGACGGTAAAATCACTCCGGCCTGATTGCCCACAAAGGAGCCAGGTTCTGTGCAGGCAATCACAGAACCTGGCTCCTTTGTTGAGACACCACAATGAGGGTGATGTAAAAAAAGGCAGAGTAACATCCAACGATGGTTATCTACGTTTGTTATCCCTGCATCGTACTGGCAATGATCGTATA
>DASTZT010000470.1:0-4901 GCA_035764225.1 Ktedonobacteraceae bacterium | reverse complement strand
GGCGAAGCCGCCGTGCGGTGGCATGCCGTATTTGAACGCTTCAAGGTAGGCTTCAAATGGTTCCAGCGGGAGGTGCGCTCTCTTTAATGCCGCCACATAATCTTCGTAACGATGCAGGCGCTGCCCTCCTGTGACCAGCTCAGTACCCCGGAAGATCAGGTCAAAGGAGTTCGAGTACTGTGGCCTGCCCGGCTCTGGATAGGTATAAAATGGACGTTTAGCCATAGGATAGCCGGTGACGTAGAGGAAATCGCTGCCGAATTCCTGCTGCGCCCACTCGCCCAGCCAGCGCTCGTCCTGTGGCGAGAGATCCGGCTCTCCACGCACATCTACGCCGTGACGCTTGAAAATCAGTTCCTGAGCGTCAGCAAAGTGAATATATGGGATCTCTGACGGCACGACAGGGATCTGCACGCGTAGCAGCTCCAGTTCCGCCTTGCACTGTTGCTCAAAAGTCGCCAGGATGTTGGCGATTACGTCACGCAGCAAAGCCATGATGGTGAAATGGTTTTCGATAAATCCAAATTCTGCGTCCAGGCTGACGTACTCGTTTAAATGCCGGGCCGTGTCGTGCGGTTCGGCCCTGAAAACGGGTCCGACCTCGAAGACACGCTCAAAAACGCCAACCATAATCTGCTTGTAGAACTGCGGACTCTGAGCCAGATAGGCTGGTCGGCCAAAGTAGTCGAGTTTGAAGACGTTGGCCCCGCTCTCGGTGGCTGAGGCGACGATCTTGGGCGTTTGAATCTCGGTAAAGCCGCGAGCCGTCAGCGTTTCACGAAAGCTTGCCATTGTTGCGGCGGCCAGCCGTAGAATAGCTCGTCTGGCCGGGTGACGGTTGGTCACAACGGCGTGATCGAGCAGCGTGCTGAGGCCCGCCGCCATCTTGCGTTTGTTGAGCGAGACTGGCGGTATCTCCGTAATGGGGGTGATAACGTTGATACGCAAGTCGTGCAGCTCGCAGCCTCCGGGGGCTTGCGGTTCGCTGACCACCAGCCCTTCAATGGTGACGATGCTTTCAACTCCGGCGTTGCTCGCGGTCAAAGGGGCCATTTCAGCCTCGGTCTCAGCAACCGCCTGAACCAGCCCCCACCCATCGCGAATCACCAGAAAGTTGATACTACCCAGCAAGCGCAATGAGTGCAACCACCCGGCAATGCAAACGCGCTCACCGATGTGGGCCGTGACTCCTGTTGTTCGTGTTCTTTCCATAGAGAACGCTCCTTTTTATGCAATAAAAAAAGCCCCCGTCCTTTTGGAGGACGAGGGCGTGATTATGCCTGTCGTGGTACCACCACCATTTATCTCGATCAAGAGACCTTTATCGGTTCTTGCCTTTGCCTACCTCTATGATAATGGTTGTAAGAGTCTGGTCGGGCGCAAACCGTCGCGCAATAACGGGCGCGTCCCGAAAATCGGCTACTGCTATCGCTTCTGCATGTTTGCGAGAAAGCTCTGTTTCGCCGATTGGCTCAAGGGTGTTATTGAGGAGGGTCGGCAATGATGCTCGCAACAAGCGCATCACTCTCTGGATGCCGCATAGCTACCCAATGTGTCCCTATCATAGCTTTGCTATCTTGTATTGCACTGAATATATCATAGGACCAATGCGCTGTCAAGCGTGTTGAGCAGGGGCGAGCAAATATAATACACTGCCACTACGAGGTAATTTGCCATCGACTAGAAAAAAGTGCTACAATGAACACGTCCTATTGGATGAGACAAAGGAACGGTTTGTCCTCTTAAACAGTTCAATAGACATACAGCCATCAGGAATCAGGAACGTGACATCATATCTCATCGAGATACGAGCAAGCTCACAGCGGCATGATATCTATGCCCGTAAGCTTGCTCGCGAAATATTACACTTATCGGCAATGCACTTACCTTCGCTGATGAAGATTATTGCCGACAAGGAGAAAGAGCCTTTTATTCTTCACACTGCCCTGCTTTATTATATCTCCGGCGACCTTGACCCCATCCAACTCGATCAATTGATTCAACAACTGCTTGTTGACTCTGTTGTACAGGAAGCACGAGTAAGTAGGGAAGGGGAGCCGACAACATTTGCTGCGCCAGGACATACCGTCGATGTCTACTACCATGCTGGCGTGACAGATACGTTGGCCGAGAGCGTCTTAGCAGGTGCTCACATTGTGGGGATTACCGGGCTGGAGCGAGTCGAGACTGGGCATCGCTTTGTGTTGGATGCGCGTCTAAGCACAGATGATGTCCGGGCGATTACGCAGGCCATATTGTATAATCCGGTCATTCAAAACTATCGATTGCATGTCGCAGTCTCTCAGGAAGGCATGGGTGTACCTGGTGTGCAGGAGTTGCCTCTGGCCACAGAGGTCAGAGAAGGGGAAGCTATAAATGATCGGGCGACCAGTAGGGTCGCCCATACAGCTTTTATTCCCCTATCGCAGATGACTGATGAGCAGTTGCTTGATATCAGCAGAAAAGGGTTGTTAGCTTTAAATATAGAGGAAATGCGAGCGATCCAGCAGCAGTATCGAGCAATTGGACGCGAACCTACCGATGTTGAGTTAGAGACGCTGGCTCAAACCTGGTCGGAGCATTGTTCGCATAAGACGTTCAAGGCGACGATTCACTATCGCGAGCTGGATAGTAACGGCCACGAGCTTGAGACGGAGCAGATTGATGGCTTGCTCAAACGCTATATTATGCATGCTACTGAACAGATCAAGCCGTCCTGGCTGGTATCGGCCTTTAGCGATAACGCGGGCATGATCCGTTTTACCACTTCGCACGATCTGGCCTTCAAGGTTGAGACGCATAATCATCCTTCGGCGATAGAGCCGTTTGGCGGAGCAAATACGGGCGTGGGGGGCGTTATTCGCGATGTACTCGGCGTTTCCGCTCAGCCGATTGCCTGTACCGATGTACTCTGTTTCGGTCCACCGGATACGCCAATGGACGAGCTGGCGCGCGGTATCCTTTCGCCCCAGCGCATTGCCGATGGTGTGGTCAACGGTATTCGCGACTACGGCAACAAAATGGGCATTCCCACAGTGAACGGGGCCATGCTCTATCACCCTGGCTATATTTATAACCCGCTCGTCTACTGTGGCTGCCTCGGCATTTTGCCGCATGGGAGCCATCCAGCAGCGGTACAGCCTGGAGACAAGATCGTGGCGCTGGGTGGACGGACGGGACGCGACGGCGTGCATGGAGCAACCTTTTCATCAGGCGAGATGAGCAGCGAGATTAATGCGCAGGCGGGGAGCGCGGTCCAGATAGGCGCACCAATTACCGAGAAAAAGGTGGCGGACGTGATTATGCAGGCACGCGACCGCCAACTCTATCACGCGATTACCGATTGTGGCGCGGGCGGCTTCTCTTCAGCAGTCGGCGAGATGGGTGCGAAGACTGGCGCACGCGTTGAGCTTGCCAATGCCCCACTTAAATATCAGGGGCTGGCCCCCTGGGAGATCTGGCTCTCTGAGGCGCAAGAGCGCATGGTGCTGGCAGTCCCTCCCAGTTGCCTGGACGAGTTGTTGGCAATTTGCGCTATCGAAGATGTCGAAGCCAGCATTATCGGCAGCTTCACCGACGACCAGCGTTTGACCGTAAGCTATCAGGGTGAGGTTGTGGCTGACCTGGAGATGGCTTTCCTGCATGATGGACGACCTGGCAGGACGCTTGAAGCTGTCTGGACGCGTCAGCCAATCCAGAGCCTACAGAGAAGACCGTCATCGCAGACGAACGCGATAGCACTGCCAGATCTAACGCAATCACTGGAACCAAGCTTGCTGGCGCTTTTACGTCACCCCAGCATAGCCTCGAAAGAAAACGTTGTGCGGCGCTATGACTTTGAAGTTCAGGGCGCGACCGTGCTCAAGCCGCTGGTTGGACGTGCTGGCAATGGGCCTGGGGATGCGGCGGTGCTGCAACCAATACTCCCTGAGCCATCGCAAGCTGGAATCGTCATTTCCAATGGCATCAATCCGCTTTACGGACAGATCGATCCCTATCATATGGCCGTCAATGCGATTGATGAGGCCTTGCGCAACCTGACAGCCGTTGGTGGCGATGTGACGCATGCAGCCATTCTAGACAATTTCTGCTGGGGCAACCCGGCTGATCCCGAACAGTTGGGATTGCTGGTACGAGCTGTGAAGGGATGTCACGATGCCGCTATCGGCTTCCGCGTCCCCTTTATCTCTGGCAAAGATAGCCTGAACAACGAGTATCGCTCCGAGGGACGCCGCCTACCTGTGATCCCGACCTTGCTAATTTCAGCCGTCGGGGTGATTGATGATACCGCCCAGACGGTGGATATGGCGCTGAAGACGCCCGGCGATCTGCTTTATTTGATCGGCAGGACGCGCAACGAACTGGCTGGTTCGCACTATGCCGAAGTTGTGGACAAGGGTTCGTTCGCACAGATCTTCCCACAGACTGCCATGCCTCAGGTAGATATCGAACATGCCCTTATCACCATGAAGGCGCTGGGAGAGGCTATCCGTAAGGGGATGGTGCGGGCTTGCCACGACCTCTCGGAAGGAGGGGTAGCCGTTGCCGTTGCTGAAATGGCGTTGGCAAATATGCAGGGAGTCACGATTGATGCGAGTCGCATTGTGCTGGCACAGGGAGTTCCGGTCCAGAGGCTGCCTGGTTTGAAAAACATTGTGCGGCTGTTCAGCGAATCACCCTCGCGCTTCCTGGTCGAGATCGCGCCTGAGCAACTGGGAGCGTTCGAGCAGTATATGCGCTCACACGGCATCAATGATATCGCGTATATTGGCACCGTCAGCGCAAGCGAGCGGTTGATCGTACAAGATGGAGATAACGAACTGCTCAACCTTAGTGTAACGGAGTTACAGGAGGCATGGAAAGGGGTTCAGGCATGACTCGCGCTCTCGTTTTACGCGCTC
>DASTZT010000469.1:0-6295 GCA_035764225.1 Ktedonobacteraceae bacterium | reverse complement strand
TGAGCGGCAACGTTTGATTCAGGCGAGCACTTTCGCTAATAGCAACAACCGGCAAACCCGAAAATTTCCTGACATAATACTGGTCAGCGTCGCCAGCCCAGCCTGGGATAGCATCAAAAGGAAAATTGCTGTGCAGAGTCGCAAGATGAGGCGTTGCCAGTGAGGCCGTCAGCGGGAATATATACATATCGGTTGATGATGATAGATGGGCATGCACAATATCAAAGTGATTCTCCACCACCTGCTCTAGAGCGCAATAAAGATGGTAGTAAGCTTTGAGATGGCCTCGCCAGGGCACGCCCTCTTCCAGCAGAGCCTTTGGAAAAAACGAAATCTGTCTGGCCGATGTCCTGACATCGCCAGGAGCAAAAAGCGTTACGTCGTGTCCTTGCGCAACCAGTGCTTCAACCAGGTTATAAATCACCATTTCGGTCCCACCATAATTTTTCGGTGGCACGGTAATCCAGGGCGGCGCTATCTGAGCAATTCTCATACACGTATCCTTTTATGTCTATTGAGCTACCAAAGTTAGAGCCTCTGTCCCTTCGCAACGCGATGCAATCCCTCGTCATCAGCAGAAACCAGGCATCTTATATATTACGGGGATCACAGAAAAAGAGAGACGAGCTTTCACCTTCGCCCACAAGTGAAGAGGCTTTTCAGCTTTCCTCGTGCGCCACCGGGACAGCCTTCCTTCGTACCGACCCGCTTGAGCGCGTCCAATTTATTGCCTGCCCTCCCCGACCTCATTGAAGGCCGACCTACGGGACGACAAGAAGCGCAGGCGATCAATGTGATATATTTCGCATGATGAGGCATACACAGATAACCAGACTTCACAAACAAGCGATAGAAGGACAAACAATGAAAACAATTACTGTCAGCACGAAGAAAAAAGACGAGATTGTCGATATCACAAAAACAGTTGAGAGCCTTTTACGTCCGATGAAACCGGAAGGGGTCTGCACCCTCTTCATCTCTCATACCACCTGCGCCCTCACAACGGCGGACCTGGACCCTGGAACTGATCTAGACTTCTTAGACGCCCTACGACGCATCTTGCCAGAGATCGCCTATCGCCACCCGCATGATCCCTCTCATACGCCAGATCACATCCTTTCATCGATCATCGGCGCATCCCTGACCATTCCCTATACCAATCACAAGCTCCTGCTGGGCACCTGGCAACGCATTATTTTAGTTGAGCTGGATGGGCCGAGGCAACGCACCGTGCATATTTCGTGTATTTAGACAATTTCATCGACTTCTAGCCAGCGTCACGATCAACTTATCGCGTTGCTAACGCCCGAAAAGCAGAGATATAATAGAGCTATCCATTGTGCCTCTTATTTTTTCGTGTCCTGGGGCTTTTCTTGTGCCAAAACTTGCTCAGGAACGCTGAAGCTGTGCTCTATTTATGATAAAGGAGTTTTCAATGGCAACGCAAACAGATCAGCCAATCGCCGTAGAGTTCAATGTTCCCGCTGTAATGAGAGATGGAGTTACCTTACGTGCTAATGTCTATCGTCCAGCCGGAGAAGGTCGGTGGCCCGTCCTGCTCACACGCCTTCCCTATGGCAAAGACCTGGCTCTTGGATCATCGGCCCTGGACCCGGTCCAGACGGCACGACGCGGCTACATCGTGATTGTGCAGGATACACGCGGGCGCATGGCCTCCGACGGCGACTGGTACCCCTATCGTTACGAAGCCCTCGACGGCGTCGATACGATTGCCTGGGCCGCGGAACTGCCCTATAGCAACGGCATCGTGGGAATGTACGGAGCCTCCTACTATGGCTATACGCAATGGCTAGCGGCAATCCATCAACCGCCAGCCCTCAAAGCGATGGTGCCCTATATCACCTGGAACGATCCCTTCAATGGTGGTAGCTTCCGAGGAGGAGCCTATGAGCTGGGCAAGGCGGCAAATTGGAACCTGTCGATGGGCCTTAATGTGCTGATGCGGCGTCATCGCAGCGATTACAAGACGTTAGGCCGCAACATAGTTGAACTGGTCCAGGAGATGAACTCGCTGGGCAAGCAGGGCTACTGGTCGCTGCCACTCAAAGACTTCTCCCCTCTCAAGCCTGCTGATGTCGCGCCTTCATTTTTTGATTATATCGAACACCCAATGGACAGTGAGTTTTTCGAGTCGATCACCGTACGAGGCAAACATCACCAGGTTTCAGTGCCCGCGCTGAATGTGGGCGGCTGGTACGATATTTTCTTGCAAGATACCATCAGCAATTTCACCAGCATGCGTCAGCACGGCAGCACGCCGGAGGCTCGTCAGAGCAAGCTGCTCATCGGCCCCTGGACGCATGGTGGCGTAACCAATCCTATCGGCGAATTCAACTTTGGCTTTGGCGCGACCGCCGCTTACATCAATTTACAGACTGATTTTCTGAGCCTGCAACTGCGCTGGTTCGACCACTGGCTCAAGGGGATTGATACAGGCATGCTACAAGAAGCGCCGATCAAGCTCTTTGTGATGGGGGCCAATATCTGGCGCGACGAACAGGAATGGCCGCTCGCACGAGCCATTGAGACGCGCTACTATCTGCATAGCGGCGGCAAAGCCAATACGCTGCATGGTGACGGCACACTGAGCACCGAAGCCCCCACCACCGAAACACCCGATCAGTACGACTATGATCCCGCCAACCCGGTCATCTCACGCGGCGGGGCGCTCCTCATGTCTCCTGAGTATCCCGCCGGGCCGTTCGATCAACGTTCCACCGAGGGTCGCCAGGATGTGCTGGTGTATACCACGCCGCCATTGGCCCAGGATACCGAGGTGACAGGCCCGATTACCGTCCATCTCTGGGCCATTTCAAGTGCCGCAGATACCGATTTCGTGGCCCGGCTGGTCGATGTCCACCCTAACGGCTACGCCCAGAACTTGACCGATGGCATCATCCGCACCCGCTATCGTCAGGCCGCATCCGGTGCAGCACCCACGCTGATCGAGCCAGGCCGAGCCTATGCATATGAAATCGACCTGTGGTCTACCAGCAACGTTTTCAAAGCCGGACACTGCATCCGTCTGGACATTACCAGCAGCAGTTTCCCGCGCTGGGACCGCAACCTCAACACTGGTGCCACCTTCGGCAGCGACGATACTCCCGTGATTGCTCACCAGACCATCCTGCATGACCGCGAACACCCGTCATACATAGTGCTGCCGATAGTGCCTGAAAGGGTGTAAAAGCATCAGAGGAGCTATCGAATTGGTAGCTCCTCTCCGCACAATTCATCCCATTTTTCGGAGCCACACATCTACCATTATGCGCATCAGCATCCCACTTTCTGATATACTGTACTAAACCAAACAACATGTTGATACAACAGCAAACCTCGGAGGTGCCTTTGTATGGATGAAACCGACAAGACGAGCACTACCCAGCCATCCTCTACACGCTACGATCTGGTAATCGTTGGCGGCGGCATTATTGGACTGGCTACCGCGCGCGAATTCTTGTTGCGTCAGCCCTCGCTCCGAGTCATTGTCCTCGAAAAGGATTTGACTATTGCCAGCCAGCAGTCAGGCCACAATAGCGGCGTCATCCATACCGGCATCTATTACGCTCCAGGCTCGCTCAAAGCCAGGGCATGCGTAGCAGGCCATCAGGCCATGCTCAACTTTTGTCGCGAATACGCCATCCCCTTTGAACTTTGTGGCAAGGTAATTGTCGCGCTCGACAAAAGCGAGATCCCCCGCCTCGAAGAGCTGTACCAGCGCGGCACCACCAATGGCGTCCAGGGGCTGGAAATGATCGGGCCAGAACGCCTGCACGAGCTTGAACCCTATACAGCAGGCATCAAAGCTATCTATTCACCCAACACAGGCATTATTGACTATAAGAAAGTGGCACTCACCTACGCCCAGATGGTCCAGTTGTATGGAGGCGAGATTGTAACGGGCTACCGGGCGCTCTCTTTCACGACGAGCGGTGAGGAGACGATTATCAAAGCTCAGCAGCATCCCACAAGGGGAAAGGCACAAATTGAGCTTACCGCCCGTTACGTGATTACCTGCGGAGGACTGCAATCCGATCAACTTAGCAGTATGAGCGGGAAAAGCGACGAGGTGCGTATCGTGCCTTTTCGCGGCGATTATTACGTGCTCCGCCCGGAGAGACGCCATATGGTCCGCGCTTTGATCTATCCAGTACCCGATCCCCGCTTCCCCTTCCTGGGCGTCCATTTTACGCGCCGTCCCGATGGCGAAATCTGGGCAGGCCCCAACGCCGTTCTGGCCTTTGCACGCGAGGGCTATCGGCGTCAGGACATCAATCTCAAAGAATTGTGGGGAACGCTGAGCTACAAGGGCTTCTGGAAAATGGCCGCCAAATATTGGAAAATGGGGCTGGGCGAGATGTATCGCGATTACATTAAAGCTGCCTATGTCAAAGAACTGCAACGCTATATGCCTGAGCTTAAATCTAGCTATCTGCTCCCCGGCCCTAGCGGCGTACGCGCTCAGGCGCTCGCCTCCGATGGTCGCCTGGTCGATGATTTCCTGATTAAGCACGGCGAACACGTCGTGCATGTGCAGAACGCGCCCTCGCCAGCCGCGACCTCATCGCTCATTATTGCTCGTATGATTGTTGATGAGGCCGAACGTAGTTTCGCAATGGTAGGCTAAAGTCTATGTACGACAAGAAATTATCGCAACGTAGCGCAACCATAGCCTATGTGGCTGCGGCCCTCTTTACCATTCATCTTATCACGTATCTCATTCCGTCCATACGCGATGCTACGACCGCCACTTCGCCGCTCATAGCCGAGCTGCTCGCGCTGCTAGGAGTTGCGGAGCATTTGCTACTTTTTCCAGTGGTTGCGGCCCTACCAGCGCCGAGGTGGGCGCGAGCGGCAGGCTACGGCTGGCTGGTACTCGACATGGCAACGGATATTATGCAGCTCAACGGCACACCGCAACTGACCTATCTTCCATTACGTTATGGGGGGCATATCTCTGCCGCTCTGTGGATCGCTTCGGCCTCCTGGCAAACAAGAGGAGCGATACGTGTTATCGGTCTGCTCCTGGCGTTTGACCTCGTCCTCTATTCGTTTATCGCCTTCATTCCCCTGACATTTATTGTGCTGCTTCCCTCGTTAGTACTGCTTCCCCTGTGGCTCGTGCTGGTGGGACGCCTTATAGGAGCACAACAGCGGCTACAAGATGAAATAGATGGACACGAAAAAAGCAAAAGTGTGACGACTTGAACTGTACTTCTTCTTTATCGTTTTTTGCGTAGCCAGCGCAACGGAGCGGTCAGCGTATAGAGCATTGTACGCAATCCGGCATTCTGCCAGATATTCTTTGCCTCGGACCACTGAACTTTCTGATCCAGGCAGGTGATGTCCGATTCGACCTGCGTATCTACATGGTAATGGAGAGCCAGGCTGGTGAGCGTATGTATCCAGAAGTCGTTCTCTGCCTTATGGCCTCCCAGGCGCATCGCTATTTCATAGATCGGATCATTAGCGCGAATCAACATCGAGGCTTGAGCCAGCGTGCAATCATCCTCCTGGTACGCGCTAAAGGTAATCCAGCCTGCGAAGACGTGGCCCTGCGGCGTCATCAGCGTAAACGACTCGTCATCGGCGTACAGCACCATCACCCCCGTGGAAAGCGGCATGCCGCCAGGGGCAAGGCGCAAGATCGCAACTTCGCCTGGAGCGATACCGGTCAGAGGCGTATAAAAGCGATGCCCCTTTGGCCAGAACTTCGGGAAATTCTCTTTCCAGGTTCCGATAACCTCAGTGGGACTCACCTCTATCCCTTTCAGGGGAACGCGAAAGACCTTTTGCCACATCTGACCAAACCCTTGCAACGGGCTGAGGCCCTGTCGTCCTGCGACGTTCAGATCAAGTACTCCGGTTGGTAGGCGAGAAACCTTGAAAACCGAGGTCTGTTGCGCCCAATAGGCGGCATCTCGTGGTTGATTGTTCTCAGGCGGATTCGTTGATGAGGTTGACAAGATTATTTCCCTTCTATCGGATCAATCCTGGCGCACGACTCCTGATACCTCTCGCCAATAGCGGCAGGGCAAAAGAGCATCATGATTACAATTCTCTCTCTCTACGCTGCCGCTAAAGCTTCATCCTCAGAAAGATAGATCTTAATTGCGTCATCCAGACGGGTTATCTCAAAAATATGTCGATAGTGTTCGCTCAGGCCAAAAGCTAGCAAGTGCTGCTTCTGGCGATTGACGCGAATAAGCAGCGTAATAATCAGGCCGATGCCGCTACTGTTCATATAATCTAAGCCACTAAAATTCAAAATAAT
>DASTZT010000468.1:0-13508 GCA_035764225.1 Ktedonobacteraceae bacterium | reverse complement strand
AAGTTCGTACCAGTGATCTCTCATACGGATGATGGTCTCCTGCTCAAATAGATCGGTGTTGTATTCTATTTGGCCAAATCCGCTGGTCGTTACTGACCAGGTGATGTCGAAGACTGAGCTATAGTTCTCTATTTCCACCTGGCGTAGTTTCGTTCCGCCTACTTCATCTGCAAGCCACCATGATGTTTCGTGCAGACCAAACATGACTTGAAAAAGAGGAGAGCGGCTCAGATCACGGGCCGGGTAGACAGCCTCTACGACCTGTTCAAAGGGTGCCTCTTGATGCTTATATGCATTCAAGCAGACATCCCGTACCCGTTGCAGCACTGTTTGAAAGGTTGGGTTACCTGAGAGATTTGTGCGTAGCACCAGCGCATTGACAAAGAAACCAATCAATGCCTCAGCTTCTGGCCGCGTGCGTCCGGCAATGGGGCTGCCGGTTAAGATCTCTTCCTGTCCGCTGTAGCGAGCCAGAAGGATCTGGAAGGAGGCAAGAAGGGTCATAAAGAGCGTCACGCCTTCGCGCTGGCTCAAGATTTGCAGATCACGTAACAGCTGTTCAGGAATGTTAATGGCTAAATGTGCTCCGCAAAATGTCTGGATCGGAGGACGAGGATGATCCGTGGGGAGTTCCAGAATTGGCAGTGGCCCAGCCAGTTGGTCTTTCCAGTACTGCAAATGTTTCGCGAGGCGGCTTTGCTCCTGGTTTTGGTGTTCTGGCTGTCCATCAGATAGCGTAGAGCCACGTAGCCACTCCAATTGCCAGACCGCAAAATCTGCATACTGAATTGGCAAATCTTCCAGGGGACTTGGCTGACCAGCGACGAAAGCGGTATAGAGTGTTTTTAGCTCGTTCATCAGGATGCCGCGCGACCATCCATCTGCGACAATATGGTGATAGGTAAGCAAAAGGAGAAATTCTGTCGGCTCAAGGCAGAAAAGCGTTGTGCGGATCAATGGTCCACAGGTAAGATCAAAGGGGCGCTGTACCTCTTGAAGCGCCTGCTGCCAGGCCGAAGTCTGGCGCTCGGATGGGGAATATGCGCTGAGGTCAACGACAGGTAAGATAAATGACCCTGGTGCATGGATGATTTGCACTGGCTCGTTCTGGTGAATATCGAAGGTTGTACGCAGTATTTCGTGTCGTCGGATAATTTCTTCCAGGCTACGCCGTAGCGCCTCCACGTTTAGTTCACCGGTGATAGTAATAGCTGTAGGCACGTTGTAGGCGATGTTATCTGGCTGAAGTTGACTGAGAAACCACAGACGCTGTTGCGCGAAAGATTGTGGAAAGGACATCCGTCGTTCCTGACGGCGCACAATGGAAGTATCCTCTTTGATTGAGTGAGCCAGGTTGCTCTGGGCATGGTTCTGCCCATATTCCTCGGCGAGATAGGCCGTCAGGCTCTCAAGCGAAGTATACTGATAAAACAGTCCCGCATCTGGCGTGATGCGCAGATCCCGCTGGCAGTTGTTAACAATGCTCGTCACCTTGAGCGAATCCAGGCCAAGACTCCGCAGATCGGTAATACCTGCTATGTCCTCCACCCGGCGTTCCAGCACCTGCGCAATTTGCCGCTGCAGATAATCGTGTAGAAATCCTGGCCGCTGGCTTACAGAGAGCTGGTCAAGGTTGGAAACTACCGATGGCTGCTCTGGCATGTGTGAGATCTCTCTGCTGGAGGAGCGAGATACAGGCTCGCTTTTCTGCACATGTTCGAACAGAGCCCATTTTTGGCAACGCTTGCGCAATACATTCAGCCAGTGCAGGCCATCCATGACAGTATCCACGTCCAGACCAAAATCGATCAAGGAGGCGACTTCATCGACTCCGATCTCGGCGAGATGCGCGACCATTTTCTCGCAGCTCTGCGGCGTGCCAAAGAGTGCATGTGTCTGAAAATAGCGCTCGAAGGCATAGGACAAAACATTTTCTCGTTCTTGCGGGGTTAGCTTATCAAGCTTCTCATTGCCATGACGCCACAGGTCTACCGATGATTCTAGATACGCTGTAAAAGGCTGGCGAACCTTGTGTCGAACCTCTTCCAGGTCTTCATCTATAAAGGTGTGTAACATCAATGTTACATGACCTTGCGCTGGATCATGTCCATGACTCGCCCGCGCTTCACGGTACAGACGAATTTTCTCCGCCAATTCCTCCACGCTCTGAAAGAGCAGCCCGGTCAAAACATTGGCCCCCAGCGCGCCTGCTTCGATAAAACGTTCGGGATTGCCAGTACAGGTGATCCAGGGTATGAGCTGGGGCTGTATGGGGCGTGGATAGATGCTGATCGGTATTTCCGTTCCCAGCCCGTTAGGCCAGGTCACGGCCTCACCACCCCAGAGTCTGTTAAAGGCTTCGATACCAGTGTACAAAATATCCTTGCGATTCGCGTAATTCGCTGGTGCCAGCGCAAAATCGTTGGGATTCCAGCCGGTGGCAAACGCAATATCAACCCTGCCAGAGGAGAGGTTATCTACCACCGACCATTCCTCCGCAACGCGTGCCGGGTGATGCATGGGGAGAACGACGCTGCCTGCCCGTAGACGTATTTTCGTGGTGGCGACGGCCAGAGCAGATGCCAGCACGGAAGGATTGGGATAGAGCCCTCCAAAGGGATGGAAGTGCCGTTCTGGTATCCAAACAGCGGTAAAATCGTGCTGGTCCGCAAACCCGGCTCCCTCCAACAAAAGCTCGTATTTATTTTTAGAAAGCGCGGACTCGTCGCTGGCGAAGTAGAGTAAACTAAATTGCATATGTCTGGCCTCCCTGGCGCTATCTAATTCTCGAAGTATTGGCAGCCGCTGAACAGGTGTATGTTCACGCTTATTCTCAGGTCTGGTCTCAATTACCGGCAGTGCAGCCAACGGAGCAACCGCCTGAACGCCTTGCATTGCCGAGACATGTTCCTGGCTGTGTTCGCTCGCTGGCCGAATAAACTCACCAATTTTTGATGATGTATCGACGGCGAGAAGAGGCAATGTCTGTGCTAACAAGGCTGCTCGACAAGCGCGCCGCTGGATCTTTCCGCTCGTCGTTTTGGGGATGCTGCCCGGCTTAATCAAAATAATTCCATCAAGGTGCAACTCGTACTGTTCAAAAACAGCCAGACGAATAGCGGCCAAAATATCCCCCGGATCTTCATGTCTATATTGTCGCTTGATCTCTTGAACAAGGATGACTCGTTCCACTCCCTCAAACTCAAGCGCAAAGGCAGCATTGCTATTGGCACGCAGTGCCGGGTGGCTCTGTTCGGCAGTGATCTCAATATCCTGGGGATAGAAATTTTTGCCATAGACGATAATGAGATCTTTCAGACGGCCAGTAACAAAAAGTTGGCCCTGGCTCAAAAAGCCCAGATCCCCGGTGCGCAGAAACGGGCCCTCTCCTGTGTCGGTCAGGTAGGCGTGGAAAGTTTCTCGCGTTTCCTGGGGACGCCTCCAGTAACCCTGAGCAATGTGCGGACCAGCAATCCAGATCTCGCCGATCCTCTCAGGCGGACATTCTCTGCGTGTCTCAGGATCGACAATCATGATTTTCTGCTCCAACCAGGTATGACCACAGCTAACGATCTCGCTAGTTCGCGCTCCCTTGCTGGCTGCCGGGACAACAAGCTGCTGCTCGAGTTCGTTGCTTTGTACAGTCTGGATAGTGATGGGACCTCCCGCGTTGCTTGTTGAGACAATCAGCGTGGCTTCAGCCAATCCATAGCCAGGGATGAAAGCCTCGCGACGAAAGCCGCAGGAGGCGAATGTACTGGCAAAGCTCTCCAGTGTTTTGCTGCGCACTGGCTCTGCGGCATTGATTGCATTTTGCCAATGGCTGAGATCTAGAGTTTCCCGTTGTTCGGGGGTAATCTGCTGTACACAAAGATCATAGGCAAAATTAGGAGCAAAAGAACTATAAGCTTTGTAGTGTGATATGGCCCTGAGCCAGTGAAACGGTTTTTGCAGAAAAGAGAAAGGGGACATGAGAACGCAGAGTGAGCCATTATAGATTGCTTGTAGCGCTTTGCCAATGAGACCCATGTCATGGAAAAGCGGCAACCAGCTTACAAAAGGCGCATCTTCTGGATGTTGGAGAGCGGTTTGCAGCATCCGATTGTTATAAAGAAGGTTGCTATGGCTGACCATAACCCCTTTGGGTTTTCCTGTTGAGCCGGAACTATACTGCAAAAATGCGAGCGTCTCCCCGCACAGCTCTGGCTTTTGCCACTGGTCGGACAGATCCTGTGGAAGATCATCGGTTGTTTCAATATGTAGCCCGCCAAGATGGGAGAAAGATGCAAATTGTTTGCTCATAGCTGTGGTGACCAGCGTCTGCGAAGAGAGCGCCAGAGCAGGTTGAGCATCTTCAACCATTGCTTCAAGCCGTTCCATTTTGTGATTAAGCTTCGGAGGATAGGCTGGTACCGCGATTGCCCCGGCGTATAGACAACCAAAGAAGGCCGCGAGATACGCCAGACCTGGTTGATAGAGCAGCAATACTGGTCGTCCGTGCGTCTGATATTTTTGAAGCAGGGCCGCTATCATTCTGGCCCGCTGATCAAGTTGCGCGTACGTCAGATGATCTGTCTCGGTCTCTCCATCAGCCAGGAAGATATAGGCCCGTCGTTCAGGATGGAGGCGCGCCCTTGTTTGCAGAAGCTCAACGTATGTTGTACAATCCACAATCCAGTCGCTAGATATCTTTTCTTTCACTTTTGCACCTTCTTTACAGCTTGCCAAATACTTCTGCTATGAACCTTTCTGGCACTTCAAGGTTGTATGTCCTGTTGGCTATAGCTTCGTTTCAGTCGCAGAATCCTCAAAAACAGCATACCCAGTTAAAAGGCTAAAGGAATATAACATATCAATAACAATCGCTAGACAAGTGTTTGATAGGGGGCACAGCCAGGAAAACAAGGCCGAAGATCTTTAAAATAGCAAGAAAATGTCCATCTTTTGTTATTTTCTAAAAATCATTTGATCGTATACAGTAAAGAGAGCGAGAAGTGTCAGCTCTGGCATCTTCTGCGATACAAAAAATAGAGCTTCGTATGCCTGGTCCCGCTTCCCTGTTTTCTCGGCGACAGGTTATTGAGGAGCGACGAGTTCACCCGGTTAATCAGAGAGATACTATGAAAGCAGAGCAGATGACGGAGGTTCTATGCCGATCAACTATGACTTGTCTGGCCCTGATATTTTTGCCAACCCCTATCCACTTTATCACAGGCTGAGGTCCGATTACTCAGTTCATCTTGATAGTCATCTGGGATGTTGGGTTGTTACCTCCTATAAGGATGTTAGCTCCGGGTTGGCGAATAGAGCATTATCGTCTGAGCGTGTTATGCGGGGAACGATTTTACAGGACCCCGCCTGGGCCGAATTGCTGCCCCTTTTTTCATATATATCCCATTTGATGTTTTATGCTGATCCACCCAGGCATACCCACATACGCTCACTGATCAACAAAGCCCTCTCGGCTCGGATGGTAGAAAATTGGCGAGAGCATATTCAGCAGGTTGTTGACACATTGCTTGACCAGGTAGAAGCGCAAGGAAAGATGGATGTTATTGCGGATCTTGCCTTCCCGTTACCATCTCAGGTTGTTGCCGACATGCTGGGTATTCCTCCGCACGACCGCCAGCAATTCAAGAGCTGGTCTGATGATCTGGCGGACTTTCTGGGCAATCCCCCAACGCTTGACCTCTGTAACCGTCTCTTGCAGAGCATCAAAGACTTTATGTGTTATATGCGAGAGATTGTCGCCGACCACCAGCGTTCTCCCAGAGGCGATCTTGTGGATGCCCTGCTGCAAAAAGATGAGCAAGAGAATGAGTTAACAGAGGAAGAGCTCCTGGTGAACTGCGTGGGATTGTTTGTAGGCGGTCATGAGACAACCACCAACGCAATTGGCAACGGATTGCTAGCCTTACTAAGGAACGAAGGTGAATTTCAGAAGCTGCGAGACAACCCTGCTTTGCTATCCAGTGCTATGGAAGAATGCCTGCGCTATGACAGTCCTGTGCAGTTTACCGCCCGCTCTGCCCGGCAAACAACAGAGATAGGCGAAAAAAAGGTCTATAAAGGGCAAAGTGTGATGTTGATGTTAGGAGCCGCGAATCGCGATCCGGCTGTATTCGCTGCTCCCGATACATTTGATATTAGCCGTCAGAACAATCGTCATCTGGCCTTTGGACACAATATCCATTACTGTATAGGTGCGCCAGTTGCACGCCTGGAGCTGCTGGTGGTGTTTGAGACTCTGATGAAGCGTTTACCATCCTTGCGCCTGGCAGATGAACAGCTTGTATGGAACGAGAACCTGTCCTTTCACGGAGTGAAGAAACTACCCGTACTTTTCTAAACAAGAATAGAGGCAGACGAACGAGCGGTCGCCTGCCTCCGTTCCGGGCTTTATGGTGTTTTTGCTGCCTCCTCCATTTTTTTTCGTAGACTAAGTGGCCTCATATCAGTCCACACTTCCTCGATATATGCCAGGCATTCTTGCTTTGTACCGCTTTTCCCGGCATCTCGCCACCCTAGAGCGTTTTCTCGGTCGGCGGGCCAGATGGAGTACTGTTCTTCGTGATTGAGAACGACTTTATAGATGGTTGTGTCTTCTCGTTCATCGTTTGGCATCTCTTTTCTCCTTACGCTACTAGCAGACAGCGATAACGCGTATCTGATCATTTTCTCTGTATGAAAGTGTAACATCAAAACTTTTAGGATGGGAATGACATTTCAACTATATACAGATAACATA
Organism: Ktedonobacteraceae bacterium; assembly: GCA_035764225.1. Lineage (GTDB taxonomy): Bacteria > Chloroflexota > Ktedonobacteria > Ktedonobacterales > Ktedonobacteraceae > DASRHT01. The sequence goes on along the minus strand of DASTZT010000468.1, from coordinate 6,760 downwards.
CGCGGATTGTTTTCCAAAGGTGGATATAACATCTCTTCTCTTCTGTTATTGACTTGTTCTTTACTTTGCAAACTGCCGTAGCACCTCTATTAAGGAAAAAGAGCACAACGAAAGCATACTGATGAAAGCATATCGGGAAATGTCACATGCTTGATATGCTTTTGTCATTTATAGATTGGACATGTAGCGGGTACACTTCCTGAAAGACACGCATGATCTTTAGGTTTATTCGGGAAGCATTTCACTAAAGTGCCAGTGAAAGGAAACAACAGTGGAGAAACACGCAGGTTTGAAAATTGGTCTGAAATCGAGCATTAAGGCCAGGCGTGAAGAGATTGACTTATCTCATATGAGCCTGGTTAAAAGCAGCTATCTCCGACCGGATAGCACGCTGCCGTTAGTGATTCAGCCCTCAATGGAGGGAGTCAATCTTGCTCAGTGGGCAAGCAACAACAAAGAATTTTTGCGCACAGAGCTGGCTAAACACGGGGGAATTTTGTTCCGTGACTTCCATATTGATGCTCCAACGAAGTTTGAAGCCTTCGCCCGCGCTGTCAGTGACGAGTTATTTGACGAGTATGGTGATCTACCAAGAGAAGATGCTGGTCAGAAAGTATACAGCTCAACACCCTACCCGGCTGATAAATCGATCCTTTTCCATAATGAAAGCTCTCATATGCATCGCTGGCCGATGAAGATCTGGTTTTATTGCGTCAAAGCCGCAGAAAAAGGCGGAGCAACTGCTATTCTGGACTGTCGCAGGCTCTATCAGAGTCTGGATGCCGGATTGATCAAACGCTTCACCGACAAAAAATTACTCTACGTACGCAATTTTATCGATGGCCTGGATGTAAGCTGGCAGCAATTTTTCCAGACCTCGAAGAAAGAGGCGGTAGAGGCTTATTGCCGTAGAGCAGGCATCGAGTTTGAATGGAAAAGCGAGAGTCATCTGACGACACGCCAGCTTAGTCGCGCGGTTGTAAAGCATCCTTATACAGGGGAGATGCTGTTTTTTAATCAGATTCAGCTTCATCACGTCTCTTGCCTGGACGCTGAAGTACGGGAGGCGATGACATCGATGTTTCGCCCAGACGAACTTCCACGCAATGTCTACTATGGCGATGGTACCCCTATTGAAGATTCGGTTGTGCAAGAGATCAGCGCTCTTTATGACGAGCAGGCGGTACGCTTTCAGTGGCAAGCAGGCGATGTCATTATGCTCGACAACATGATGGTGTCTCATTCTCGTGACCCATTTGAGGGAACGCGCAAAATTCTTGTAGCAATGGCTGAAATTGTCGCCGACAGCGAAGTGCTCTAATATGGAATGTGCTCTAACAGAGGAATGGAAAAATATATGCAAACAACAAGCTTACGGGGGGCTCGTCTTTCGAGCCAGCAGGCTCACCTATGGGAATTGCAGCAGAACACGCAAACTTATTGGGTTCAATGTGTTGTTGCTCTCAAAGGCGAGATTCAGAGCGAGTACCTTCGTCTCGCTTGTGAAGATGTGATCTGCCGGCATGAGATTTTACGCACGATCTTTCACCGTTTGCCAGGGATGGACATGCCTATCCAGCAGGTCAATGCTGAGGTTGTACTCAATTTCGACGAGTACAACCTCCAGCATCTCGATGCGCTGGCTCAACAGCGGTCTATTGAAGAGAAATTGGTGGCGCTTAGAACGGGCGAGCACGATTTATCTCAAGATCCTGCTGTGCATGTATCCTTGTTTAAGTGCGCGGAGCAGCAGGCGTTTCTTTTGCTTAGCCTGCCAGCTCTGTGCGCGGACATTCCGACGTTAGAGCGCTTCCTTGTTGAAATGACGGCATTCTATGCCGAACGGACACTGCAGCAATCAATCACCTTTGAAGATGATGTGCTTCAGTACGCCGACGTTTCGGCGTGGCAGAATGAGGTCTTGGAAGAAGAGGATGCTCGTTTACATCAGACCTTCTGGGCGCAAACAGATCTCTCTTGTCTGACCTCTCTGCCTCTCCCATTTAAACGCTTGCCCTTGACAACCTCAGAAGCGTTTGTCCCTCAGCGTCTGGCTGTGCAATTCCCTGACACGCTGTCAGAGGAGATCCTGCGATATGCAGAACAGGCAGGTATTTCCCCCGAAACGTTTCTTCTCTCCTGCTGGAGCTTGCTTATCTGGCGTTTAACGAAGGAAGATATATTTCCCACAGGCGTTGCCTGCAATGGCCGTCATTACGAGGATCTAGAATACGCGTTAGGTCTTTATACACGCGTCGTCCCTTTCTCTCCCGATTTCGAGGCGGAATGCACTTTTTCCCAATTTCTTGCTCAAGTGCAAAGTCGGCTTGAACAGGCAAAAGATGCGCAAATGTACTTCCACTGGGATTATCTGAGAAGAAATCAGGCCAAAACGCAGGTTGGGAATTTTTTCCCGCTGAGCTTTGAGTTTGCTCTCTGGCCTGCTGAACGGGTTGTTGGGGAACTCCATTGCGCGTTGGTACAATGTTTCAGTTGCACTGAACGTTTCCTGCTGAAGCTCTCTGCTCAGCAATCTGAACGAACGTTGCGCTGGGAATGGCATTATGATGCGACTTACATGCGAGCTGAGCAGGTGCAAGGCGTCGCTGACTCGTTTCTCGTGCTGCTTCAGGCAGCGGTCAGCCAACCTCAGACCTCCATAGGTCATTTGCCGCTGCTGAATCGGGGAGAACAGGAACAGCTCCTCCAGACCTTTCGAGGTCCAGAACGCCACTATCCTGCCCAGACCTTCCAGGAGCTTTTTGAGGAGCAGAGCGAGAAATATGCCGGGTCGCTTGCGGTCGTCTGTGGCGAAAAGAGCCTGACTTACGAACAGTTAAATGCTCAGGCTAATCGCCTGGCTGCCTGGCTAAAACGTCGTGGTGTTGGGCCTGATGTTCTGGTAGGTTTGTGTCTCGACCGCAGTGTAGAGATGTTGGTTGGCCTGCTGGCTGTCTTGAAAGCTGAGGGGGCTTATGTTCCTCTTGATCCAGAACTGCCCACAAGCCGTTTGGCCTTCCTGTTTGAGGATACAGAAGCTCTGGTGCTGTTGACCCAGGAGCACCTTCTTGAACGTTTGCCACCCTTTGCAGGCCAGATCATTTGCCTGGATCGAGATCCAGGTCTGTGGGCTGATGAAGAAGCAACTAACCCTTTGCCCACGAGCAACGCTAACCATCTTGCCTACATTATCTATACCTCTGGCTCAACAGGAGTTCCCAAAGGCGTTCAGATTTGCCAGCGCAGCATTGTCAATTATACATGTGATATGCGCGAGCGTATTGCGCCTGTAAGTGGTCTCCATTTTGCTACTGTTTCGACGCTAGCGGCTGATCTTGGAAATACATCTATATTCTGCTCGCTTGCCTCTGGCGGGTGTCTGCATATCCTTCCTTATGAGACTCTGGCCTCCGGTGAAGTGTTTGCTAACTATGTAGAAGACCACCCTATTGACGTGCTCAAGATTGTGCCTTCTCATTTACAGGCGTTGCTTGCGAGTAGCGGTGAGCGTGATATTTTTCCGTGCCGGTACCTGGTATTGGGTGGAGAGACCCTTTTCGTTTCTTTCCTGCAAACGCTGAGACAACGCGGTGCGCAGTGTGCCATCATCAATCACTATGGTCCAACTGAGACAACTATTGGGGCATTAGTTAATGAATTGGGTGTCTTGAGCGAAGAACTGCCAGTAGAGACTGATGAGGCGTCCAGCGTTCCCGTCGGTTGCCCTATTTCCAATGTGCATGTATGTCTTGTCGATCAGCATCAGCAAATTGTGCCGATAGGAGTGGTTGGGGAACTGCTGATTGGCGGCGTGGGCCTGGCTGCTGGCTATTTACACCAGCCTGAGTTGACCCGCGAACGTTTCCGAACTCATCCATTGTTTCCTGAACTGACCGTTTATAAAACGGGTGATCTGGCTCGCTATACTGCCGATGGAAAGATCGAATTTGTCGGACGCGCTGATCGGCAGGTAAAGCTCCGAGGCTATCGCATTGAATTAGGTGAGATTGAGGCAACCTTATGCCGCTATCCTCAGATCCGCGAAGCGGCTGTCGTGCTGCGCGAGGAGGAATCGGCTGAAAAGCGCCTGATCGCATACGTTGTTAGTGAGCAGCAGGAAATGCTCAAGGATGACGAAGTACGCAGCTTTCTCCAGAAAAACCTGCCAGAGTATATGCTGCCGACGATCATTATGCAGGTAGCAAGCCTTCCGTTGACAGCAAATGGCAAGCTAGATTACCGTGCATTACCAACTCCAGAACAGAATATGCGGAGCCGCCAGGTTTCCTATGTTGCCCCTCGCAATCCCATCGAGGAAATTCTGGTGAAGATCTGGCAGGATGTACTTCAATCTTCAGAAAAGATAGGCATCTACGACAATTTCTTCGCTCTGGGTGGGCATTCACTGTTAGTAACCCAGGTTATTTCCAGGCTCAAAACAACTCTTCAAATAACTTTGCCGATCATCAGCCTTTTTGAGAATGCTACCGTTGCTGGTCTGGCTGAGCGGGTTGAGGCCGAAATGCATAATGATCTGCGCCAACACACTCCTCCATTAACACCTGTAGGGCGTGATCAGGATCTCCCCCTCTCTTTTTCGCAGCAGCGTCTCTGGTTTCTATCGCAACTGGAACCCCAGAATATTGCGTACAACCAGGCTTTTGCCCTTCATATCCAGGGGCCTTTATCTCTGGAAGCATTGGAGTATAGCCTGGGTGAGATTGTGCGCAGGCATGAAATTTTGCGCACGACGTTCATTATCAAAGACGATCAGCCACTGCAACATATCAATTCATGGCAAGAATATCATCTCAGGTGTAAATCACTCCAAAATCTGGCCTTGCCTCAGCGCGAACAAGAGATAGACCGTTTGATGCAGGAAGAGGCGCGGCATCCTTTTGATCTTTCTCAGGGGCCTTCATTGCGCACACTCTTACTCACTCTGGATGAAAATGATTATTTACTCTTACTAACTATGCATCATATCGTCTCGGATGGGTGGTCAAACGGCGTTTTACTCTCTGAGCTTCGCGCTTTTTATACAGCTTATAGTACTAAAAAGCCTGCTAAGGTTGCTGATTTACCCATCCAGTATGCGGACTACGCAGTCTGGCAACGTCAATGGTTCCAGGGCGAGGTACTGGAGAAGCAACTGGATTACTGGACCCAACAACTGAATGATATCTCCCCGCTACCGTTGCCAGCAGATTATACACGTCCGGCAGTTCAGAGTTTCAATGGGGCGGAATTCAACTTCCAGATTGCAGGAGAGCTGGTTGAGCAATTGAAGCGAGTCAGCCAGACCGAAGGCACAACCCTCTTTATGACGCTGCTCACGGCTTTCCAGGTGCTGCTGGCGCGTTACAGCGGTCAGGAGGATATTGCGGTGGGGACCCCCGTTGCCAATCGCCATTATCCAGGAATCGAAAATCTGGTAGGTCCTTTTATTAATACGCTGGTGCTACGCACGGATCTTTCCGGCAACCCGACCTTGAGAGAGGTGCTGCAACGGGTGCGCAAAGTGGCGCTGGACGCCTACGCCCACCAGGATCTGCCTTTTGAGCGCCTGGTCGAGGTGCTGCACCCCCAACGCGATCTCAGCCGCTCCCCGCTCTTCCAGGTCATGTTCGTTTTACAGAATATGCCAATGCCAGAGATGAGTCTGGAAGGTGTATCACTTGCCCCTTATCAGCGCGAGAACACTACATCCAAATTTGATCTCACTTTGACAGTGATAGAGAGAGAGGAGGGGCTGCAGTGTGTGGGGGAGTATAACACGGACCTGTTCAGCCCCCAGAGCATCATCCAACTGCTGGGACACTGGCAACGGGTCCTGCAGGGTCTGGCCGAGCAACGCGACCAGCCCTGGCACTCCTTTCCCCTGCTCTCGGAGCAGCAGCGTCAGCACCTGCTCTTCGACTGCAATGCCACCGAACTGGCCCTGCCGGAGCTCGACCTGCTCCCTCCTCAGATTCTAAAGCAAGCGCAGCAGACGCCCTGGCGCGTGGCGGTGCGCGACACTCAGGAGACCATGACCTATGAGGAACTGGCACGACGCAGTTGCCAGCTCGCCCAGGTGTTGCACGAAGCGGGAGTGCAGCCTGCAGACTTGGTAGGGGTCTGTCTGCCGCGCCGGGTGGAGTTGCTGGCCGGGCTGCTGGCGGTCTGGCGGCTGGGAGCCGGCTACGTACCGCTGGATGCTGACTATCCGCAGCCGCGGCTGCAGTTGATGCTGCAACAGAGTGGAGCGCGCCTGGTGCTCACGGTGCCGGAACTGAGCGAGCGACTGAGCTGGCTCCCGCAGGAGCAGTGTGTGCTGTTGGACCGAGGAAGGCTACCTCAGGTGCAGGAGGCAGCGATCTACCGCATGCAGGAGGTGGTCAGCGCGCAGGATGTGGCCTATGTGATCTACACGTCGGGGTCCACAGGCCGACCCAAAGGGGTTGCCATTGGGCATGGGGCCTTGCGCAATAGCCTGGGCAGCTTGCAGGAGGTGCTGGGGCTCACGGCGGAGGAACGGATGCTGGCGCTGACCTCGTTATCCTTTGATATCGCGGGGTTGGAGCTGTGGCAGCCGTTGCTAGGGGGAGGGCAGGTCGAACTGCTCAGTGGGGAGCAAGCCCGCGACGGCGAGGCGTTATTGCGAGCGCTGGAGGAGCGGGAAGCAACGGTGATGCAGGGGACGCCGCAGACCTGGCGCTTGCTCTTGCAAGCGGGCTGGCAAGGCAAAGCGGGCGTGCGGTTGTTGTGCGGAGGAGAA
>DASTZT010000467.1:0-9006 GCA_035764225.1 Ktedonobacteraceae bacterium | reverse complement strand
CACAAATAGTACCAACGATCTTTATAGCACCATCACGTATCGCAACCAGCATATCCGCGTGTACACGGTTATCAATGACGCTTGCAGCACTACCAGGCATATTATTCAAACAGCCCGCTCCCAGGCTGATATTGAGCAGCTCCCAAACGAGCTAGAACCATTGCGCATGCTGCTTTTGCGCGGGGCCGTGCTTGTGCTGGTGCTTGCTCTTGTGGGAGGGTGGCTAATCAGCTGGAGCGTGCTCGCTGTGGTGCGACACATGAGCAAAACGGCCCAGGATATCAGCGCCTCACACGATTTCAGCCGACGCGTCGTACACAAACCATTGCTGGGTAAAAACGAATTTGCGACCCTGGCAACGACCTTTAATCACATGTTGGCAAGCCTGGAAGGATCTTATCAGAGCCAGAAACGCTTCGTCGCCGACGCTTCGCATGAACTACGCGCCCCCATTACCTCTATTCGCTGCAATCTCGATCTGCTGGCAAAAGCTCCCGACCTTCCCCCGCAGGAAGTGCAGGACGCTCTCAACGACGCTCGCACCGAAGCAGAACGCATGGGCCGCCTCGTCAACGACCTTTTGCTCCTGGCTCATGCCGACGAATCGCCTCATGTCAGCACGCCAAAGAACGGAGCATCCCATACCAACGCCACTGATGATGTAGTCCCTATTGGCTATAAGAAAACCAGACAAGCAGAGGCTGTCGATCTGGATAGCTTGCTGCTTGATGTTTTTCGGCAGTATCGCGCATTTGAGGAAAATGAGAGCGATGGAGCATTGGCAAAGGGGCCGCGCCTGTTGCTACAGCATATTGCGCCGGTCAAGGTGTATGGGGAGGCGGATCAGGTCAAGCAGGTTCTGATTGCGCTGGTGGATAATGCGCTGAAATATACGCCATACGAGGGTACGGTCTCGCTGGCGCTCGATGCTGCCGATGATTGGGCCGTCGTGAAAGTGAGCGATACGGGTATTGGCATCGCGCTAGAGGATTTGTCGCACATCTTTGAGCGGTTCTCTCGGGCGGACCGCGCCCGCCCGCGTGATCGCGGAGGGAGCGGTCTGGGGCTTGCTATTGCGCAAAGCATTGTACAGGCGCTTGGTGGTACTCTTGAAGTTGAGAGTGTGCCTGGACGAGGCAGCACTTTTATATTGAAATTACCAATGAAAACGAGTTTTTGACAAAGAAGCTCGGAGCAGACTTCCGAGCTTCTTTAAGCATAGGCAAATTATATGGCCGATCTGCCTCCATCAATGGCGAGCACCTGGCCGGTGATATAGCTGGCGGAGTCGGAGGCGAGGAAGAGGACGGCTGGACCCAGCTCGCCCGGCTGCCCGATGCGTTTCATGGGCGTGTTTTCGGCGACGACTGACTCGGCCCTTTGGAGAATCGCTTCGGTCATGCGGGTTCTAAACATTCCTGGCGCAATGGCGTTGACGCGAACGCCGCGCTGGCTCCATTCGATAGCCAGGGCACGCGTCATATTAATCACCGCCGCCTTGCTGGTGTTATAGCCAACCGTGTTCATCTGACCACCACCCAGGCCCGCAATGGAGGCAATATTGACGATGGCACCTTTGCCGCGCTCTAGCATATGCCGCCCGACCGCTTGCGACATCAGAAAAGTGCCGCTGATATTAGCTTCGATGACCTGGTACCAGCGCTCCAGCGGCATATTCTCTGCCGGAGCACCCCAGGTCAAGCCAGCATTATTGACCAGCACGTTAACCTTACCGCAGGCGTCCATTGCTTGTTTTACAGCCTGCTCTACAGAAGCGTGATCGGCAACGTCGCAGATCATGGAATGAACGCGAACGCCCTGCCCTTTGAGGAGCTGCTCAGCTTCGTTGAGCCACTGCTCCCGACGAGCTGTAATCACTACGGTCGCCCCTGCGCCGCCAAACGCCTGCGCAATCTCCAATCCCAGGCCGCGCGACCCGCCTGTAATCAGGACAACTTCGCCAGAAAAGTCAAAGGTAGCAGTGCCCATGTAAACCCTCCTTGTGTGTTTCTCCACAATCAAAAAAATACGCGAGTAAAGCACGTTAAGCAAACGCTTGCTTGTTTGCTTCAGTTTGCGACGAAATGCCGTAGCAAGCCATGATTGTACATAGCAAATATGTTCCCTTTTATATACCACAGGCGAGAAGCAGTTCGCCATAGTCTGCAATACTACGGCTGTTCATTTGGGGACGGATATGTATGATGGGCAACATGATGGAGGTTTTCGAGGAAAAGATTGTTCAGCAATGGAAGAAGGGGTGCGTTGGGAACGCACCCCTGAGAAAATTATGCTTCTTCGTTAGGCTCTTCGGCGTCTTCTTCTGCCGTGACTTCGGTCTCCCCAGCTTTGAACGCGACCATATTGCTGCGAATTTGCTCCTCGATAGCGCTGGCAACGTCGCTATTCTGGCGCAGGAATTCTTTGGCATTTTCGCGGCCCTGACCAAGACGAATATCGCCCACCGTAAACCAGGCCCCGCTCTTCTTGACGATGCCCATCTCCAGACCAAGATCGATCAGGCCACCTTCACGAGAAATACCCTCGCTGTACATAATATCAAACTCGGCAGTCTTGAAGGGAGGAGCTACCTTATTCTTCACCACGCGCACACGGGTGCGGTTGCCCACGACATCCTGCCCCAGCTTGATGGAGTCGGTACGGCGGATGTCGAGGCGGACGGAAGCATAGAATTTGAGCGCCTTACCGCCAGAAGTAGTCTCAGGATTGCCAAACATGACACCAATTTTCTCACGTAGCTGGTTTGTGAAGATGACGGTGGCATTGCTGTTGTTGATGGCGCTGGTCAGTTTACGCAGGGCATGGCTCATTAAACGAGCCTGGAGGCCAACGTGCGAATCGCCCATCTCGCCTTCAATCTCGGCGCGGGGAGCCAGAGCTGCCACCGAGTCCACCACGACCACATCAATCGCGTTGCTGCGGACCAGCGAATCGACGATCTCTAGCGCCTGCTCGCCCGTATCAGGCTGAGAAACCAGCAAATTGGCAGTATCAACGCCGCAACGAGCCGCATAAGACGGATCAAGGGCATGCTCGGCATCGATAAAGGCGGCATAACCACCGGCACGCTGCGCACTGGCAATAATATGCAAGCAGAGCGTTGTTTTACCAGAAGACTCTGGGCCATAAATTTCGGTGACACGTCCGCGCGGCACACCGCCAACGCCGAGAGCGACATCGAGTGAAACTGATCCGGTGGGAATGGCTTCGACTTGAACCGTTGCCGCATCTCCCAACTTCATAATCGCACCCTTGCCAAAACGACGCTCTATTTGAGTAAGCGCCAGGTCTATAGCCTTCTCACGTTCAGTCATTCCGGCAGCGGCAGCAGTACCGTTGCGATCAACTGCGGTTTTTTCCTTCTTACTCATTGCTATGTTTTGCTACAGGGCGTGAGCTACAAACCGGACGGCGACCATCCCGCATCACCAACCCTGCATTCCTCCTTCTGCGATGCACTCAATCCCCTTGAAAGGGCTTACGCTTAATCATTGCTTGCGGATGTAGGAGACAATATGTTTCTCCGTTGCCTTGCTCTCCTACATAGGCATATTCTTCGGCAAGGGTGAAAAGTCGGAAATAGATGCTCTCTCCTCATCATTTCCTAAAAGTAGAACAAGAGTACCATAGATAGCCCATCCTGTCAAGCAAAATGGCAAGCCCCTACATTTCACGACGACCTTCAATGGCGCGGCTGAGCGTTCCCTCATCGGCGTATTCCAGCTCGCTGCCAATGGGGAGACCTCTGGCCAGCGTCGTGATCCGCAAAGTCGGCTGCTTTAGCTCGTTTTTCATCTCTCGTTCAATGGTACGAGCGGTATAATCGCCCTCAAAGCCCGGATTGGTGGCCAGAATGACTTCACGAATATTGCCAGTGGCGACACGCTTTAAGAGTTCATCGGCCCGCAGATCCTTCCACCCCACGCCATTCATAGGGGAAAGAGCGCCGTGAAGCACATGATATAAACCCTTATAGACACCTGTCTTTTCCAGTGCCAGCACATCAAGAGGCTCTTCTACCACGCAGATCAGGTCTTGATCGCGACCAGGGCTGCTACAGATTGCGCACGGGTCCGCTTCGGTAATGTTAAAACAACGCGAACAGTAGATAATGCTCTCTTTCACACGCACAATCGCTTCGGCCAGGCGGCGCGCCTGATCGTTTGGACTGCGCAAGATAAAGAAGGCCAGACGCTGGGCCGTTTTTACGCCGACGCCCGGCAGCTTTGAGAATTCTTCAATCAGTGCTGCTACTGGTGGTGCTATCTCGCTCATCGTTTAGAACAATCCTGGAATTTTCATGCCGCCAGTGGCGCTACTGAGCAGTTTTTGCTGGGCATCCTGCACTTTGTCAAAGGCAGCTTTGGCGGCAGCTTTCACCATCACTTCTAGCTCATCAATCTCTTCCGCGCTAAAGGCTTCTGGATCAATTTTGACCTCAGCAATCTCGAATTTGCCGCTCATGGTAATCGTCACCGCGCCCCCACCAGCGGTCCCCGTGAAGAGGGTTGCTTCAAGCTCCTCTTGCATCTTCATCAATTTCTGCTGCATCTTTTGAACTTCACGCATGTTCATAATACACTATCTCCTTACTTCAGATGAAAATCCTTGATTTCGGCTTTAAACATTTCTGCGACTTTTTGCACAACAGGATCGGCGGTAGCCTTCTTTTTCAGGTACTCTTGCTGGCTTTCTCCCGTTTTTGCCACTTTCATACTCGGACCTGTTGCATTAGTCATCGTACTAGTATTCTCTCTCACAAGAGTGTTTCTGGCAAGAGATGATGGCTTATTGCTAGCAGTCGATACACCGCCCACAGCATTCGCTCCATCCTGTGTTCGTTGCGGTGCCGGAGGCTGATGCTGTGCTCCATTTTGCTTAGCAGTCGGTCGCTCGCGATGCGCTGGGCGCTGTGGAGCTATGGTCATCATCGTATTGGCCGAACGACTACCAGGATCGGACGAGGGAGGCGAAGGCGGGGGGATCTGTACCGGCACTCCTGCAGCATCTGGAGGAAGCAAGCGTACCCGGCACTCCTGCCCCAATTCAACCTTCATCGCCCACTCGATACTTTCATGATACTCGCTTTTCTGAATGGCAGTATAATGAAAGGTTGCAGTGGCTCTGATGAGCACGACTGGCAGGCCAGCAGCCTGATCTACTCCAATAATCGTATATCCATTCAAAACCGCCGCGATCTTGGCCCCATCCTTTCGCGTCCTGACCCGCCGCTTGACATATTCCCATTTTTCTTTGACCTCTTGCACCGTCAGAGATGGAACGTCCTGCACGCTTGCCTGATCCGTTACGTCAGGCTCAGAACTTGCTCCTGCATCGGCCTGATCTGCCTGCGCGAGAACAGGAGCAGGTTCCATCGGCTCAGGATCATCCGAATACGAGACGGCATCCCAATCAGGTAACGCACTAACAGGCTCCTCATTCACCTTTGGAGGCGGGGAAGGAACCTCGTTCTTTACCACAGGGCGAGGTTGCACAGCAGATGCCGCAGCGGGCTGAGTCTGCTGGATAGGGGCAGGGCGTGCGATGGTCGATGGTGGTGTACTTGCAACCGTTGCAGCGGTCGTCAAACCTCCCTGGGTCTGACCATGCAGGGCAACACAGGCGAGAAATGCCAGTTCCAGGCCAAGCTGCGGCGTGGCGACATTTTTTTGCATCAGTTCATTTTGCGCGAAGATGCGAGCGCACTCGGTCAGCTCCTCCAGCTTAAACTGTTGGGCCAGCTCGACAATTTCGCGGATCTCCTCCTGCGTACAATCTAAGATGGACGCAGTGTCCGCTCCAGCTTTGGAGAGCATCATCGCACGCCAGTAATCGGCTACTTGCGTATTAATCTGGCGCAAATCGGCACCAGCGTCGGCAAGCTCGTGGATCAAATGCAATCCGCCTGGACTATCGAGCTGGGCAACATGGGCGATGAACTTCTGGATCGCACGCTGATCGGCCACGCCCAGCATAGACTGCACCTGGGCGAGCGTGATGTGTTGACCGGAATATGCTATCGCTTGATCGAGGAGGCTAAGAGCGTCGCGCATACCACCTGCAGCGGCCCTGGCAATCAATTCTGCTGCCCCATGCTCCAGTTGGACCTGTTCCTGCTCAGCGACAAAGTTCAGATGGCCCACAATCTGACGCGTCGTAAAACGTTTGAAGTTGAAGGGCTGGCAACGCGAGATCACCGTAGGCAGCATTTTATGCACATCGGTGGTTGCCATCACAAAAATAGCATGGGGCGGCGGCTCTTCCAGCGTCTTGAGCAGGGCATTGAAGGCTTCGGTGGTCAGCATATGGGCTTCGTCTAGAATATAGACCTTATACTTCCCTGTTGAGGGCGGCACCATCACCTTTTCGCGCAGCTCGCGGATGCTATCGATACCACGATTAGAGGCAGCGTCAATCTCGATCACGTTGAACGAATTCCCTGCTGTAATTTCACGGCACTGCTGGCACTCGTTGCACGGCTCGCCATTTTGGAGCTGAAGGCAGTTGAGCGTTTTCGCGAGGAGGCGGGCGGTGCTGGTTTTGCCGGTGCCACGAGGACCGGTAAACAGGTAAGCGTGGGCCAGTTTGCCTTCGCTCAACGCGTTTTTCAACGTTCGAATGATAGCTTCTTGACCGACCATCTCAGAAAACGTCTGAGAACGCCATTTGCGGTAAAGCGATTGAGAGGCCATACTCTAACTCCCGTCGATGTATCCTCATGACGGCCACGACATCCCCAATGGAGAAGACATAGAAAACCGATTTTCACCCGGCCCTGCCGGTTAGCGCAATCAGGAACCCCTGCGGCACCCAGAGAGGTCCATTTACCGTTGCTTCCTCACAGACCTAGCGGGGTTCATGAACATCTGCCGCGCAGGACCCAATTACGCCAACCGACAGGACCGGAAGAAAATCGGTCCATTCTATTAGAACTCTTTTTCCTTCACAGGACAGGTTTATTGTACTCCTATTCGCGACCATTGTCAAGAAATGTATTTGCCAATTAGGAGCCGGTAGCGTTCCTTCGCTTCAGGCGGAATCAAGCTGCGATCCGTGATAATGGCGGTTTCCAGGGCATGAGCGCAACCACAGGCGAGCTGGGCGCGTTCTGCTGGTATTTTTCGCGCCACATCCTGGAGAATACGCTGGGCATTGGCGACGTTTGCGCCGAGATTGCCAATCACCATCTCAACGGTGACCGACTCCTCAGATTCGTGCCAGCAATCATAGTCGGTCGCGCAGGCAATCACGGAGTAGCAGATTTCGGCTTCGCGAGCCAGTTTTGCCTCTGGCAGAGCCGTCATGCCGATAATATTCATCCCCAGCTTGCGGTAGACGTTTGATTCTGCCCGCGTGGAGAAGAGCGGTCCTTCCATACAAACATAGGCTCCGCCCTGATGTACCTTCACGTCTCCCAGTTCACGCGCGGAATTGAGCAGCAGTTCATTTAAGGTGGGGCAAAATGGATCGGCGAAGGTGCAATGGACCACAATCCCACCCTCAAAAAAGCTATTGACGCGGCTCTTGGTGCGATCAAACAACTGATCGGGAATAATCAGGTCACGCGGAGCAATATCTTCACGGAGGCTGCCTACGGCGCTCACGGAGATGATCCATTCAACGCCCAGACTCTTGAGCGCCCAGATATTCGCACGCACGGGGATCTCCGTCGGACTAATGCGATGGCCCCGCCCATGACGAGGTAGGAAGGCCATTGAAACACCTGAGACCTTACCAACCGTAATCACATCGCTGGGATCACCAAAGGGAGTTGCGATCTTGACCTCTTCCACCTCGGTCATACTTTGCATCTGGTACAATCCGCTCCCGCCAATTACACCAATCGTCGCATGCGGCATGAACAAAACCTCCTTGTACGACTTGATTCACCAGGCTTTTTTAATCCTGATGTACTGTCGCTTCCCCACTTTAATAATCGCGCCCTCAATGGCATCGACGACGTAATCCCCATCATTGATACGGACCGGATCGCTATCCTCGCCCCCTGGGAAAATCGAGACTCCGCCCTGACGGATCAACTCCCTGGCTTTGTTATTGCTGGCTGCCAGCTTCGCATCGACAATAACTTCGACGATATTTCTCGGTTCGCTCAGAGCATAATCCGGGATATCGGTCGGCAATTTGCGCTCGGAGAACTGGCGAATAAAGGCTTCCTCTGCTTCTTGCGCCGCAACCACATTATGGAACTCGGTCACAATTTCGCGCGCCATGCGTAGTTTTACGTCTCTTGGGTTAAGCGTCCCCTCCGCCATTTTGCGGTCAAATTCGTCGAGTTCTTCGTTGCTTACATCCGTCAATGTCTCAAAGTATGAGCGCATGATAGGATCGGGCAACGACATCAGCTTGCCAAACATATCTTTGGCGGGCGCGGTCATCGCGATGTAGTTATCCAGCGACTTGCCCATCTTTTTAACGCCATCAAGCCCGACGATCAAATGGACGGTGAGAATCTGCTGCGACGGTTGCCCGAAGATTGGCTGTAGCTCGCGCCCGACCAGGAGATTGAAGGTCTGGTCGGTGCCTCCGATCTCAACATCAGAACGCAAGGCCACGGAGTCATAGCCTTGCAGCAAGGGATACATAAACTCGGCAAGGTAAATTTCGATCCCGCTCTTGTAGCGTTTTGAGAAGTCGTCGCGCTCCAGCATTTGCGCGACCGTTTTGTAGCCAAGCAGCTTAATGGCGTCGGCCAGGCTAAACGAGTCGAACCATTCGCTCTGGCGATGCACTTCGGTCTGCTCCCGATCCACAATGCTGAAAAACTGATCGAGGTAGGTAGACGCATTGGCATTGACCTGCTCGGCAGTGAGAGTTTTACGCGCCTCTTCTCGCCCGCTGGGATCTCCCAGGCGTGCGGTCCAGTCGCCAAGCACGACGACGGTCTTATGGCCGAGGCGTTGGAACTGGCGCAGCTTACGGAAGACGACGGCGTGTCCTATGGTCAGATCATAATGCGTCGGATCG
>DASTZT010000466.1:0-3777 GCA_035764225.1 Ktedonobacteraceae bacterium | reverse complement strand
GGGGGAGGAAGCTTGACGGTTGCCGTACGATGACATTCATAATAGTGTAAATAGCTGGCAATATAGCCATCTATTACCTTCATATGCAGCGATGTTAGCTTTTGTCCCAACGGGCTATCCTCAGTGGGAGGCTGACCATACTGAATATTGACCTGCACGGTTTCTTGCGCCGCTTTATCAGCTCGCTCAGGACTATCAATGCTAAAGCCTCCCACGATATGGTTGTGGTAAAAATTCGCTGGCACAACGACTTTCGCAGGCAGCTTTTGACTCTGCCCGAAGATATTCCAGTTCTGTTGCAGCCAGAAGATGGACACAACGACTAGCGCGATCATCAGGAGAAGCTCAGTAACCCTCACTGCTCGCTTCATTTTCTCCTCCATAAATCATGATCGATGCATTACACACCACAGCTATACAAAACGCCTGGCTACGTTTACTTTCTACGTCCCCTCATAAAAGCCAACGACCGTCGAGCGAGCTGGGAGAGGAAACACCATACTCCGGCTGTCTCCGCCGCTACCAGCAGCCAGTGCTGATTGACGCCGACATTCCTGCGTCGCAGCATGTAAGCATCGGTCTGGGCAGTATTAACGCCGGGGAGCGTGGTCACGGCCCAACGATAACCGGCTTGCCTCACAGCGCATGGGGCTACGTCCCCGATATGCTCTGCTTTCCCCAGTGGATAGGCAAAGGCGCGGATAGTTCGTTCTAACCGCTGTTCTAACACTTTACGGCATTCTTCCACCTCGAAGCGCAACTCAGCCGCGTCCTCCAGATAAGCTAAAACGGGGTGATGCATTGTATGCGCCCCGAATGAGATCCAGTCGCTTTGCCCCATTGCCTGCACCTCTTGCCACGCGAGCGGTAGGGCCAGTCGTTCCTCTGCGGTGAGCGTTTCAGGCACTTGCAACGTATCATGCAGAACGTTGAGAAACTCTTCTCGCTGCGCGACCGAGGTTGCATTGAGCAGCCGGGCTTCAATCATCTGTAGCAGCGCCAACCGTTCCTCTTCGTGGTCCAGATGATAGATTTTTCCTTCAATCAGCGCCTCTCGCACTTGAGCACATTGGACTATACGCTGGCCCTCCAGCCACCAGAAATGGTGACCGTTCTCGATATACCCTGGAACGAGAAAGATGGTTATCGGCACCTTTAGCTCTTCGGCAATAGCGAAGGCATGCGAGTAGTTATCGTAATAGCCGTCATCAAACGTTACTGCCAGCAACGTGCTTCGATCTCTTTGGCTTGCTGCTTTAGAGGACAGTTCTTCCAGGGCCGTTTCAAGATGGAGCATGCGATAATGCCGCCGCAAATAGCGCAAATGCTGTCGCAGCGTATTGCCTGCCGCACGGTGATAATTGAGAATAATCAGGCGCGGCCCTGCACATTGCGTCCAGAAGCGCACCAGTTTTATCAGCCCGCTATAATAACACAGTGCCGCAAGACCGATCCGCACATGATCGCGCATCCCCTGCATCTCTTGCCAGACCTTCCTTTAGTTACACGAGCATCATTCTCCACTTTAACATTGCCAGCTTGATCTAACTTAGGTGAATAGTGCATATGACATGCGTATTGAGCACGCGCATCTGCTCCAATGTGAAGGCTAGCCAGTAGGCACGGGGAGCAATCAGACGAGCGAGCGGGGGAGCAAGCGTCATAGAGCGAAAAGCGAATGTTGCCCTCGGTCTGCCAAAAAGTTGCCTGATCTGCTGTCGCGTCATGCCGCGCACAGCAGGATTGCGCGGATTAGCGTAGACAAAATCGTGGAGCAGGATCAACCCTCCCGGCTTGAGAACACGCCACATCTCATCGGCGATTTTTTGCCGGAGCGGCTCGCTGAGAACAGAGCTGAATAGCACAAAGCTTGTCACAAGATCGAAGCTTGCATCCTCGTAGGGTAACTGGTGGGCGCTTCCCACCTGCCAGTGCAGAGCAGGATTTGTGTTTCTAGCTCGCTCAATTCGCGGCTTCATCAGGTCGATACCATAAAGATTTGCCACTGCTGCTCCATAGCGCGCGAAACTCTGCAAAGTGTTACCACTTCCACACCCTACGTCGAGGATCTTCTTTTCGGTCAATGGGTAAAAGTGATGCCGTTTGAGCGAAGAGAGGATTTGACGTTCCAGACTCTGCACATGCAGCAGTGTTGCTGCGTTAAAGAGGCTATAGCGGTCGAGCGGGATGGTTCCGGCGTCACGTTTCCGGTATTCCTCCTCTATCCGTGCCAGTTCCTGGTCCAGTTCCGCGAGCAATTGCTGCTCCATACGCTCATGCCTCCTTGCCAACCCGATGCGAATGCAGGGATGATGGCTTACTTACATTCTTCCTCTTGCGTACCTTCAGGATCTGCTGATACAGTTGCACGAGCGCCCGACTTTCTTTCTCCCAGCAAAGATCGTTCTGCACTGCGCTCAACGCGTTGTGACGCATGCGCTCGCAGGCATCGCGATCCGCTAACATCGCAGTAATGGCGGCTGCGATATCTACCGGTTCCAGCGAAGAAACCACGCGCCCAACATCGTAGGCGTTAACCAACTCCGAGACGGCATCAAGTTGCGAGACCAACACTGGCAGGCCAACCATCAGATACTCGAAGAGCTTATTGGGCAGGCACATCTGCACATTTTGCGAGTGGCCCGGCGCATAGACAATCAGGCCAATATCTGCTGAGGCTGTCCATTCCAAAAGTTCGATATAGGGAACGGGTGGCACAAATTTCACGCGATCCGCCACGCCCAGACGCTGGATAAGGGCTTCAAGCTGAACTTGCAGACCTTCTGCATCAGGCCCCATCAATGCAATGATGGTATTTGGCGCTAAAAATGGCGCAGCTTGCACCAGCTTCTCCAGGTTACGGTTAGCCTGTAAAGCCCCCTGGTAAAGAGCAATGCGTACTTCTGGTCCCACGCCCAGATATTGCCGCAATCTATCGCTTCTGCGGACCCGCTGATACATAGGAACATTACGTACTAGCGTTACTTCAGGGCCTCCATAGCGCCGACGAATCTCTCTTGCTATCGGAGCAGAAACGGTAATGACCCCGGCGCAACGCGACACTACCATTGTTAGCAGTTTTGTGAAGGGCGTTATTAACCCTCGCCAGCTCGTCTCGCTGATCTCCTCAGACAACGGCAACTCATGCGCATCAAAAATCAGCGGCTTACGCTTCAAGAGCGCCGCGATGTAACAGGCAGGCAGTCCGGTGGTATCATGCGCGTGATAGATATCTGCCGGAGTTCGCAGGAGTAGCCATGTGCTACGGATCAGCATAAAGACTGCCCGCAGTAGGAACCATGCTTTCGGTCGCCTGATGGTATACCAGTTGAGCATCGTCACATGCTTCACATGCACGCTGCCAAGCTGCTCTTCGGTCGGCTGCTTCTCTCGCCATTCCAGATCAACGAC
Source organism: Ktedonobacteraceae bacterium (assembly GCA_035764225.1). Taxonomy (GTDB): domain Bacteria; phylum Chloroflexota; class Ktedonobacteria; order Ktedonobacterales; family Ktedonobacteraceae; genus DASRHT01. The sequence goes on along the minus strand of DASTZT010000466.1, from coordinate 366 downwards.
CGTCACCGCAAAACCAGCCTCAACTAGGGCATTAGCAGCGCGCATCACCCTCACATCGGTCCGTGCGGTTCCGAGTACATTCATGGCTATATGAATTTTCTGCGCAGAGGTATCAGGTCGCCCGTCTACTGAACCATTCCCCTGCTGTCCTATTTTCATCAAGAGCTATTCCTCCACCAGAACTCAAATTTTTCAAGTATCCTTCGTAAAATATTGTCCCAGAAATGTTCTGATCTGAGCGCCAGGGAGAGAGCCGCTCAGATATCCGACGAGCAAGACTAACACTCCCCCATAGATCAGCAAAGCGCCCAGAGAGACTCCCCAGGCTCCATACATGCCAAACCTTTGCCCTAGCAGATCGCCGCC
>DASTZT010000465.1:0-12178 GCA_035764225.1 Ktedonobacteraceae bacterium | reverse complement strand
TTTCTTAGATCAGATGGGATGCCCAAGTCTGAAATATGGATGTAGGATATTCCCGCAACTTTAGCAGATTCAGCCAGCATTGTTTTAGAAAAGCCATATTTCATCGATATTGGATTTTTTCGCACATCGACGAGGGTCGCGATATTGTTCGATACTAATAGGTTAAGATAAGCATCGACTGATAATCCTTCATACCCGATGGTAAACAAGCAGGCAGATGTATCCTTATTCCAGGTATGTCTTACCACCTCATATTCTTCCCGTGTAAGTACTTTGTTCACAATGTAGCTGCGGGAAGTGTAATGAGGAAATTCTAAGTAGATTTTGCGGATAAGATCGTCACCACGCAAATCCCCGACCTCCTCTACCAAAGCATACAAAGCAGCGCGATCCTTTTTCTCAAGCTGATGAAGATATGAATAGCCATCTTTAAGCTGAAATTCACTGTGGGACGTTAAAAAACCAAGATCAGCCAGTCTGCTTCTGTCTTGAGATAAAATGAAGCTGAAATTACCATACTTATGAGGGAAAAAATCATAATAATTCTTTCCTCTACGTGAGCAAAACAAAAATACCAACTTTTGGCAATCTGTCTTCGCCAGTGACCCACCAAACACCTCTAGCAACGCGAGTAAGATTTTTCTCCGATAAAACATACGAATAACTCCTCGAATAATGAGTCTGTACCCAGTATATGGTATTTTTTACCGTTTGATAAGCAAACCACGCCTCTAAGGGATCTTAAAGTACTGAATAATCCATTTGATACACATCTCTATATTAGAACATATGTCCCTATTTATCAAATGATTGGTCAAGATACAATTCCTTCTTGTGAGGTTACATACCCCTTGTGGATTTGCTACTTGTTATGACGTAATGCAGTAGACAATCCCTGATCAGAGCAGCATTCTGTTCACAGTATGTCTAGTGAATGTCATTGTATGTTCAAGAAAGATTAGCTACACTACAGACAAAACCAGCTCGTCCGATACCTTACATATTTTTTTTACTATTGTTCGTAAACGTTACCGTAAACGATTACGTTTTCTCTCTTAGCGTGACTTCAGGGCCTGTAAGGGTCTCTAGACTCTTTTCGTCGCCGGGAATGGCAGATTCCCCATAGGGGACTTACGAAAAACGTGCGCAGTGAGCTTACAACGTAAGGTTTAGAGGAAAGAGAATTACAATGACAAGGAAGTTGTTCGTCAGTTCGTACCTGTCCCCCAGGAGCAATCGATTGATCGCCTGTGCAGGAATGTGTTGCATCTTGCTCCTCTCCATCGTGCTATTTAGCCCATCGGGACACGCGGTTGCGGCCACCAGTACACAGATCACTATCAATGCCAGCCAGTCGCTTGGTACCGTTACGAATGCCAGCGAAGGCATCAATACCGCTGTCTGGAATGGGAATATGCTCGATTCCGCCGCGACCACCTTGCTCAAGAATGCCAACGTCAAAACGATGCGCTATCCCGGCGGTTCGACCTCGGATGTCTACCATTGGCAGTCGAATACCACGGTGCAGGGCCAGAGTTTTGCCAATCCTAGCAATACCTTTGACGCGTTCATGGGGGTCGTTCAGGCGGTCGGGTCCGACGCGCAGCCGATCATTACCGTCAATTATGGCTCAGGCACGCCACAGGAAGCCGCCAACTGGGTGCAATACGCCAACAAAGGCGGCCCTGGCTATAATGGCCCGGTGCCCACCTATACAGGAGGCAGCAGCACAGGCCATACCTACGGCATCAAATACTGGGAGGTTGGCAACGAGGTTTACGGCAATGGCAGTTTTACCGCCAACTGGGAGTTTGACACTCACTCTACGAAGGGAGCCACCGCCTACGCTCAGAATGCCGTGCAGATCATCCAGGCCATGAAAGCCGTTGACCCGACCATTAAAGTCGGCGTGGTGCTGACGACTCCTGGTGACTGGCCCGATGGGGTTGTTGATACCAATGATGGAGATACGATGGACTGGAACCATACCGTGCTCTCTATCGCTGGCCCCTTTATCGACTTTGGTGACATTCACTGGTACACCGATTACGCCTCCGGTGGCAACTACACCGACGCTGGCTTGCTCGGCAGCCCGGCGGAAATTGCTGGCAAGGTCTCGACACTCCGCTCGCTCTATGGGCAATTTCTTGGATCGAGGGCCAGCCAGGTCGGCATCGCCGTGACCGAAATGAATTCGAATGGCGGTGGCTTCCCTCCTGGTAAGCAAACGGTAGGTCTGGTCAACGGCCTCTTCCTGGCCGACGCGTATATGACCTGGCTAGAAAATGGCGTCTTCAACGTGGACTGGTGGGCGGAGCACAACGGCATCTCGACCAGTGGGGACAATAGCTCTAGCCTCTACGGCACGGCCAATTTCGGAGATATGGGCGTATTGTCTAATGGCAGCTCGTCGGGAGGCGTCAGTGAACCGCCAGCGGACACACCATTCCCACCGTATTATGCCCTGCAAATGTTCTCTCACCTGTTTGGTCCAGGGGATACGATGGTCTCCTCCTCGTCTAATCAAAGCCTGGTAGCGGCCCACGCGGTCAAGCAGGCCAATGGCAATCTAGCGGTGCTCTTAATCAACAAAGATCCCAATACAACCTACACGATAGCCCTCTCGCTCAATGGCTACAGCGCGGCGGCGAACGCGACACTTTACACCTATGGGCAGAACAGCAGCTCAATCACCTCTGCACAAGGCTCGCCCGATAGTGTGAGTATCGCGCCTTACTCGCTCACAACGATTGTTTTACAGCCGGGCACAGGCGTAACTCCCACGCCAACCAATACGCCCACACCGATCCCGACCACTACTCCGAGTCCGACGCCAAGCCCAACGCCGAGCGCAGGAGCAAGTTGCAAGGTGGTGTATACGATCACCAATCAATGGAATACTGGCTTCGGAGCAAGCATCGCGATTACCAATACGGGCACGACAGCGATCAACGGCTGGAACTTGCAGTTTAGCTTTGCCAACGGGCAGACGATCACACAGTTGTGGAATGGCACCTTCACACAAACAGGAGCGGCGGTGACGATCAGCAACCTGTCCTATAACGGCTCCATTCCGGCGGGAGCAACGCTGAGCTCGCCTCCGGGCTTTAACGGCTCCTGGAGTGGCACGAATGCGGTTCCCACCTCGTTTACGCTCAACGGTGCAATCTGCAGCACCTCATGAGCAATTCCTGTGCAAAGGCGGCTGAATATGCAGTCGCCTTTGTAACAGGCTTGCCTGGACATGTACGTACAGCAGCTTTTTATTGCATCACATTCATACTACCTCTTAAAATTTCAGTACCCTGAAGCGGGTCGAGAATGAACTGCCGCCTTCTTAGAGAGAGCATACACATCGAATCCTAAGAAGTCAAGTGGAGATACATCAAGGAGCAACATATGCAAAGCAAAGGATACTTTCGCCTATTGACTATCGTCGTTGTAGCTCTGCTGCTCTGTTCTGCAGCAGTGATCTTCACATCACGACCACCAGGCCCGGTCAAAGCAGCCAGCGTTCCGACGGGGCTACACGTCGTTGGCAATAAACTCGAAGATGGCAGTGGCCACATCATTGTTCCTCACGGCGTTGATCGTATGGGTACAGAATACCAGTGTACCAAAAGCGCAACGAACGCCCCCACCGACTTTGATGGACCAATTGACCAGACCACTGTCAGTGCGATGGTGGCCTGGGGCACGAATATCGTACGTGTTCCCCTAAACGAAGACTGCTGGCTTGGTATCAATGGATTTCCTGCCAACAACAGAACTGTTGCCCAGTATCAGTCAGATATTGTGAACTGGGTGAACTTATTAAACGCCAATGGCCAGATCGTCATTCTTGATTTGCACTGGAATAATTCCGGTACCAACCAGGCCACAGGCCAGCAGCCTATGCCAGATCTGGATCACGCTCCTGCCTTCTGGACATCGGTCGCCAATACATTTAAGAGCAACTCTTCGGTGATTTTCGACCTGTACAACGAGCCGCACGATGTCAGCTGGTCCTGCTGGCTCAACGGCAGCACAGCCCCACAGTCGGGTGCATGTTCAGGGGTTGGTTTTGCTGTGGCCGGGATGCAAACGCTGGTCAATACGGTCCGTGCAACCGGTGCGACAAACGTACTGATGCTGGGAGGACTGGCCTTCTCTAACGATCTAACACAATGGCTGGCAAATAAACCCAGCGATCCACAGAATAACCTGGCCGCTTCGGTCCATATCTACAACTTTAATGCCTGTTCTAATACAGGTTGTTGGGACTCACAAGTTGCGCCAGTAGTTGCGCAGGTACCCGTGCTGGCGGGAGAGATAGGCGAGAACGACTGTGCCTCCGGCTTTATTGAGACGCTCATGACCTGGCTCGATCAGCACAGCACTGGCTACATGGCCTGGACCTGGACGGTGACGGGGAATTGTGGCGGAACGCCGTCGCTCCTCGCCGACTATACTGGCACTCCCACGAATTATGGGGCAGGGTTTAAAGCGCACCTCCTTTCTCTAGGTGGTGGCGGAATGCCTACTCCTACACCGACCAACACACCAACAAACACGCCAACAGCAACCCCCACCTCTACCCCAAGCCCGACGCCGACCCCGACCGGGGGCGCGAGTTGCAAAGTGGTGTATGCGATCACCAATCAGTGGAATACCGGCTTTGGGGCAAGCTTCACGATCACCAACACGGGCACGACGGCGATCAATGGGTGGAACTTGCAATTCAGCTTTGCCAACGGGCAGACGATCACGCAGTTGTGGAATGGCAATTTCACACAAAATGGCGCGACGGTGACGATTACGAACCTGTCCTATAACGGCTCCATTGCAGCGGGAGCGACCCTGAGCTCGCCTCCGGGCTTTAACGGTGCCTGGAGTGGTACCAATACTGTGCCCACGGCCTTTACGCTCAATGGCGCGACCTGTAGTACATCATAACCTTTGTACCGGAACAGTACTGTTCTATATCGAGAGCTATGGGCGCTAGACGCCCATAGCTTTTTAGCTTGCTCTTTTCCTTACAGCGGCGTACTCAAAGATTGAGCCATTTAGCTCTTCCCTTCATCAGCAAAAAGTTCCCCGCCAGATTGGATATCTCCTCTCTCTTGACAAAATTCTAAAAAACTAGTAATCTAGTTTCATAGAGAAACAAGCACGCAAAAGGAGCACACGTATGGCTGACTCACAGAACCGTCTGACCGCTTTGGAAGAACAGGTTGCCGTTCTTCAGAACCGTCTGACCGCTTTGGAAGAACAGATGGCTACTTTTGTTTCGGCTAGTGCCCCTACAGCCTCGTTCCAGGCCAGGACGGCTGTCTCGTCTCCAGACAGTGAGGCACTTCCATCACAGACGGCAACGATCCAGGGCACATTCAGTTACGCCGGAACCATCCAACTGGCAGGACGACCGCTTCGTTTTCAGCAGCGCCTTCCCGCTCAGTCGCTCTTTGAAGCGGCTCCTGACCTGCTCGCACCAATCTTTGCGGCGCTTGCTAGCCCCCATCGGGTGATCATTCTGCGTACGTTATGTGAGAAGCCCTGCACTGCTCAGCAGTTGCAGGAAGTCTTGGGGATGGGATCAGCCGGGCAACTCTACCACCACTTGAAAGAGTTGTTGGCTGCCGGGCTTATTACGCAACGTGAGCGCAGTAGCGCTTACACGATTGAGCCAGCAAAGGTCATCCCTGTCTGTGCGGCTCTGATGGTGGCGTTCTCCCTGGCGACCTTTCCTCTGGGAACGAGTCCAGGCGCATCCGCGCCATCCGGTCAAGCAGACGAGCACGAGGGAGATGGCTGAGTGCCATTTTTTCTGTTTGCTCTTTCGCGTGAAGTCCTGTCATCCGTTCGACAGGAGATCCTCTCCTTTTGAAAAGATTCCAGCCTGCGCCGTTCTTCCTGGCAGGCATCGCAGAACAACACGGTTCACTGAGTGAAAGATTCGAAGCTGCCGTCAGAAACCTTATCCATGAAAGGATGGAAATACCTCTATGAACACTTCCTCATCACCGAAGTCAGTTCTCTTTGGGCCGACAGTCAAGACGCGGCCCGCCATCGGTGCGAACTCGCGTCCCTTGCGTTTCCTGATAGTTGGCCTCGTGGTCGCCGTGTGGTGGACGCTCGGTTTCTTGCTCCATCTCACGACGCCTGCCTTCTTGCTCCTGGGCGTTCCTTTCCTGGTGATCTTCCAGTTGGGCATCCATCGGCAGCCATTGCGCACGCTGTGGGTACGTTCTGGGCCACCGCTGCAAATGGATGGCTGGTTCTTTCTCCTCTGGGTGCTGTTCTCGCTCTTCCCCGCGTACGCCGTCATCAGAGAGGCCATGAACCTGCAATTCACCAACGCGGCGGAGTTGAGTATGGCGATTATCGGAGCATTCGGTCTGGCATATGCGTTGAGGGCGATGCAGGCCAAAACGTGGGGGCAACTCGGTCTCTGTCTGTTGACCGTCGGGATCATTGGCTTACTTCCCCAATTCTTGTCCCTGCTCCTACCCCACATCGTGCCTCAAGTCGGGCCGCACTGTGACTACGACCACTCCCACCTTCTTACAAAGCCTGCAAATCGCGACGCAGTGGTTCCTCATTGCGCCCGTTGGCTTCGTGGTCGAGGAGGTGTTCTTCCGTGGGGCTCTGGATACCTATCTGCACCGCGGGGAAGAAGGGGTCGGCTGGTTGTCTGCCCTCTTCGTTTCAGCTTTATGGGGTCTGTGGCATCTGGCACGCCAGCCCATGCCGATGGGGCAACTGCTCTCTATGGGGGCAGGGTTGATCATCTCTCAAGTGCTCGTCGGGGTTCCCCTCTCGCTCTGGTGGCGCACGAGCGGCAATCTGGTGGTCAACAACACCGCGCATGCTCTGCTTGATGCGGTTCGCAACGGCCTGATCGGTGCAGGTCTGTTCTAAGCAGCACACGAAGATTATCGTCGATGAGAGCGTTTTCTGAAGCGCCGTAAGAACGAGTCCTGCGGGCCGTAGGGCCTGGAGGGAGCGTTGAAAAGAACGAAAGGTTTTCCCGTTATGAAGGTGTTCTCTCCAACTGCATCGGAGCCGCAGTCTGGCTTAGGATTCATCCAACGTCATCCTGTGTTCTGCTACTTCTTCCTGGCCTATGCTATCAGTTGGCTCGGCTGGCTGCCCTCTGTGCTGGCCCAAAATGGCCTGGGACTGCTGCCGATGCGCTTGCCATCAGCTGCCATCGCGGCGGGCGCTTTCGGACCAATCGCGGCGGGCTTTCTGCTCACGTTCCTTTCGTCGGGCAAAGCGGGTCTGCGTCACCTGCTGCGCCGCTTCATCCTCTGGCGAGTGGGCATCTGGTGGTATGGGTTTGCCCTCTTTGGGTTGCCTGCTCTCCTGTGTCTAGGAGCACTGGTCCTCGTTCCAGGGGCCTTAGCAACCTTTCCCTTTTCTCTCCTCTCTTCCTTCTTCCTGCTGTACGCCGCGCGCTTCGTGGCCCAATTCTTTATAAGTCCGCTCTTTGAGGAACCGGGATGGCGCGGGTTCGCCCTGCCACGTTTGCAAGCATCCTACGGAGCACTCACAGGCTCCTTGATTCTGGGAGTGTTCTGGGCGGGCTGGCACTTCCCCTTATTCTTGATCCCAGCGTATAGCAAGCAGGTCTCCTATGGAACGGTTCCCGGCTTTATTGGCGTCGCCGTTCCTTTTGGCCTCTTCGCGCTGGGGATCGTTGCGGCCACGATCATCATCACCTGGGCGTTCAATCACACCAGAGAAAGCCTGCTGCTCGCGATGTTGATCCATGCGTCCAATGACAGCTTTCCGCTGGCCACCCTCTTTCCTCTGATGGCGAGCGGCGACCAGAGGCGCGTGGCGATGCTCATCGGGTATGGGGCCCTGGCCCTGGTGCTCCTCGTCGTCAGCCGAGGGAAGCTTGGCTACCAGCCCTCCCGCCCTCCTCAACAAGAACACGAGGCAACGGGAGAAGACCACTAGAAAATTTCGTTTCCACAAAGACTTGACCCTGACACAATGTCATCCTTTACACTGTGAACAGGAGAGAAGGAGAGAGACATGAACATTGGGGAACTTGCGCGCCAGACAGGCGTGAGTATTCGCTCATTGCGCTACTACGAAACGAAGCAGTTGTTATCCTCTCATAGAGGGGAAAACGGGTATCGCACCTATGCTCAAACAGCTATCGAGCGGGTAAGAATGATCCAGTTTTACCTCAGCCTGGGACTGAGCACCAACGAGATTTTTGACGTGGTGTTCTGTAGCAACCCTGATGATGTCGCATCTCTCTGTGATGGGACCGATCTTTCCTTGTGTCCAGAAGAGATGAATTTCTACCAAAAGAAGCTTGCGGAAATAGAGGCGCAAATTGCTGCCCTCGAAAAAGCGAAAACATACCTCAAACAATGCCTGATACGTTGGCGTGCGTCGGAAAATGCGTAATTGGTCGTTTTAGAACAGCAAAAGGCAGGGAAGAATATATGAAGCTAGGTGCTATCCTTCCACAATCTGAGATCGGGCTTGATAGCGGGGCGTTACGCGCCTTTGCCCAGGCGGTGGAAGAGCTAGGTTATCATTATCTGGTCGCTTTCGACAGTCTTTGTACAGAAAATCCCTGGCATGAACCTCTGGTGTTCTATGCTTTCCTGGCAAGCTACACACAAAAGCTTGAACTAACGACAGGAGTTATCGTTGCTCCCAGTCGGCAAACGCTGCTGCTGGCGAAACAGGCCGCATCTCTTGACGTTCTCAGTGGAGGGCGCTTGCGGCTGGGCCTGGGAGTCGGTTGGAACAAAACAGAGTTTCAGGCAATGAATGTCGATTTTCAGGCGCGCGGCCCCCACATTGAAGAGCAGATGGAAGTGTTGCGGGCATTGTGGACTCAGCCCACAGTGACATTCCAGGGAAAATGGCATCACTTGAGCGAGGTCCATATGCCTCCCCTTCCGCTCCAACGCCCCATTCCGATCTGGCTCGGTGGATGGGCTGAGGCAGTGTTACAGCGCGTTGGTCGGCTAGGGGATGGCTGGATTCCGGTTTTCGTTGATCCGAGAGATCCGGCGCAGTATGAAGAAATGCGTGGAAAAGTGGCACGCTTGCGGGACTATACCAGCGCTGCAGGCAGGCCCCCAGAAGCAGTGGGGATCGATGTGCAGTCTGGTATACGTTTGCTGTGGGGAGGAGAGGAGAACTGGGCGACCCTTGCTGCTGCCTGGCGCTCTCTTGGGGCAACGCACCTCAGCATTGATACTCTGGGAGCAGGTCTGACCTCTCTTGACGCACATATTGACGCGTTGAGAAAAATCAAAGAAGTTCTGGACGCCTGAAGCTATGTTTTGCCTGAAACAAGCAAAATGCAACCAATCTGTATCCAGGAGCTTCTACTGTTTCTCAGAATACAGCTAGTATGCACTACCTCTTGCAGCAGGTTTCCCTTTAATTACCAGTTGACACGACTATGACCATCCCGCCGGGATTTTCGACACTGGTTGACCCAACAGAAAAGATAGCATAGGTAATGCCCTTTGGTGAGTTGATGTATTGTATGGCTGCGGCTGAATTGTCGGTGTATGCGGTAGCTTTTACCGTAGCCAGGAGTTGAAATTGCTGATCGTGGTCAGAGATCAGACGGTACACATCATAGGCGGCTGCGTTCTGGCCCGCCGACCAGGAGAGCGCGATCCCACCGCTGCTCGTGAGTTGATAGCTCCCGTTCCCCGGTGCGGCGGGTATCTGGTTTGCTGCTACCCAGCGCACAGCCGCAGTCAGGGTAACTATTACATCGCTGGCATTGGCATTGATGAGGATTGAAGGCGAATACTGCTGATGATAGGTCACAGTGATGTGATCCTTGAGTAATACCCCATCAAATGCGATGGTAACGGAACCTGCTTCGGAGTCCACCGTTTGTTGATAGTCGATAGCTGTGCTGCCATCGGCATTCTGCGTTACCTGGACCGTTATTGGAGATGTCCCTGGACTGTAGACTTTGATACCATCACCGCTATCCACCACAAAAAGGAGGCGTTTCAGCTCCACCGCGATCTGCGTTTTAATCGTATTTGCATCCAGCGGGGTGATTGCTCCATTATTGTCCATAGTAGCTCCGCTCGCGCTGGCAAAGGCGAGAGGGGTGGTGAGGAGAAAGTTTGTTGGTCCATGCAGGATTGATGGCTGCGCGGTTGCGGTGGGTGACAGTGGCGTGGAGGTGGGCACAGGCTGCGTCCCAGAGACTTGCCCGGCCTGAGTCGAGGCCGCTGGCTTATCAGGCAGAGAGGAGTGTTGAGAAGCTGTCCCACAGCCTGCAACCAGGGGCAAAAGCAAGATTGCCAGGAACGACAGCACGAGTAAACGAGTAGCATCATAATTGCCCTTTGCATTTCGTGTAAGCAAGTTGTGGCTCCTTTCCAGTCTAGCAGGGCAAGCGCAAGGCCCCCGCATCCCCGTCAGCCCATCCCCTTGCCCCTACCGCCTGCGGTGGAACCTTGCACAAACCGTTTGGATGGGTCGCTGGTAGGGGCAAGGGGAGGTGCATGGGCTGGGGAAGGGGCCTTGCGCTTGCCCTTGCCCTGCTTCCTCCATTTCCCCTCTTTAATTTGTCAAAGAGCTTCAGCGCGTCGCCACGAAGGGAAGCTGTTCCCGCAGGTGGTCTATAGGGAAAGCTGTAAAGCCCTGGGGCCGAGGCGGCAGTGTGTTGTGCCGCCTTCAGCCGTGCTCACAAACTGATCAGAAGCTATTCAGGAAGTACTACAAGCCACACCATTGAGCGTAAAGGCCGTAGGCACCCCATTCGTGCCACTCCAGTTGGCATTAAAGCCAGGAGGCGAACTCAGCGTCGCTCCTGCTGGAATGGCGGCGTTAAAGGACAGGTTGCTGATCGTCACCGCCGTCCCCGTTTGTGTAAAACTCCCATTCCACAACTGCGTGATCGTCTGCCCGTTGGCAAAGCTAAATTGCAAGTTCCAGCCGTTGATCGCTGTCGCGCCCGTATTGGTAATCGTCAGGCTCGCCCCAAAGCCGCTCGACCATTGATTTGTCACCGTATACACCACCTTGCAGCTCGCCCCTGCGCTCGGCGTCGGACTCGGTGTCGGTGTGGGCGTATTGGTTGGCGTCGGACTTGGGGTAGGGACTGGCGTTTGGGTGGGTGTGACCGTCGGGGTCACGCCCGGCGTTGGCGTTACTCCAGGGGTCGGGGTGGGCGTGGGTCCACTTCCGTTAGGTGTAGCACCCCAGACCTGCGTACTGCCATCAAAAACTGGCATATTCGTCACTTTGACCGGTTGCGCACCAGCAGGTGTAGACACTCCCTGATAGGACCAGTCGTTGGTGGGGTCCCAGGCACCTGAGCTGGTGATGCGGAACTGCACCTGTTTCTGGAAATTGCTTTGCCCACCTGGGTAGATGAGGGTGCCTGCGCAACTCACCGTTACGTAGTAGATGTTCCCAGAGAACAGGGTTGGCCCGGAGAGGTGGCTGCCACACTCCGTATAATTCGTATTCAAGGTGAGCATGCTCGGCGTCACTCCCGGCTCCAGCGTGAAGTAGTAGTTCAGGGAGAGATTGCTGGTGACGCGAGCAGGCCAGCCGGTTTTGTTGACGAAGATGGCCTTAATCTCCGTAAAGTTCGTTCCCGAAGCATTGACGGCGGCCATTGAGTAGATTTCATCGTCGTCTTTAGGCTTGTCCGGCAGTGAAGCCGCCGGGCTACCACCAAACTCTTTGTACAGGCGTGCCAATGCGCCCGTGAGAGCCGCGTTATAGTCGTCGGCTGGCTCGTTGGTCTGGAATGTCTGGCGATTGTCGGTAAAGGAGTCATCGGCTGAGCTGGGTCCGCCCACCATCGCCCCATAAAGGATATGACGTTGATAGGCAGGGTCCGTGATGTTATCGTCCCAGGAACCATGCGAGGTGCGATGATGCGGCGTCTGGGGATAGCAGGAGCCGAAGCCGACCATGTAGCTACAGTTGCGCGGATTGGCTCCCAGGATGTAATTGATCTGCTGCACGGCAAAATCATGATAGCGCGAGTACAGCGGATCGCTTGTTCCCAGGTAGTCGGCGTAGTTCAGGGCTAAGAAGGCCGTATTGGCCGCGTAGCGTAGCGAGCCCCATTGGTTGAGAAAGGCTTCACCTCCAGGCGAATAGCTGACTTTCTGCCCGTTTACCCCCACCGTCCACCAATCAAGGAAACGCTGGGCGTCGTCCTTAT
>DASTZT010000464.1:0-8906 GCA_035764225.1 Ktedonobacteraceae bacterium | reverse complement strand
GATCGATGTCGCTACACCCCAGAAAGATGGGAGTGCTGGCTAACGATCCCTGATAATCGCGTGGCGTGCCGTCGGGACCGATCAGGCCACCGCTCAAGCCCGCGACGCCGCCGTAAAGACACGCATTGCGAGCAATATATTCTAATGAGAGGCAGGCCCCCTGCGAAAAACCGAGCAAAATCGTATGCTCTGGCGAGATACCAGCCTGGGCCAGCCGCTCAAAGATGGATGCGATTACTGCCAGCGCGGAAGAGAGTCCTGGTTCGTTACTGGCAAGCGGTGCCAGGAAGCTGTTGGGATACCATGCATTATTGGCGGCTTGCGGGGCGAGGTACACGAAGCCTGGACGATTGAGTTCAGGCACCAGCGTCAAAATATCTTCCGCGCTTGCTCCCCTGCCATGAATCATCACCATTGCCGCCCTGGCTTTTTCCAGCGGCTCACCTACTACCAGGAGGGGTCGCCCCTGGTGTGGTCCTACTACTTCACTCATTGCTCTCTTCCTCAGTTCTTTCCCATTGTTGTCTTCCAGTTTTTAGGTCAGCCGCTCAGCGCCAATAATGGCTTGACAGGCTTGATCCATCTCCTGTTCAGAGATACCAGGCCGCCCACGTATCCAGGCGCGACGGCCCGTCTCCGTCTGCATAATCCCAATATCTATAATCGGGCGAAAGCCCGCCTGCGTCATACCTTTTTGCGAGGCCACATTGTCCTCGTCTGCCCCGATCCAGACCTGAGATAGCCCCCTGGCTCTGAGTTCGTTCAGGATATAGGCCAGTAGCGCAGGATACAGGCGCAATCCGCGATAGGCTGGCAGGGTGGAGCAATCCCAGATGTAGGCTTCTCCCGTTCGCAGACAGACCGTTAGATCAAGCTCGCCAATATGCTCCTGATCGAATGTTATCCAGCCATAGGCCGCGATCTCATCGTTGATCTTGCCAATATAACAGTAGCACCCTCTGACAAAGCGTTGCAGCACCTCGGTCGAGTCGGCGAGTCCCATCGCTTGAGAGAGCGCGGGGGCCATCTCTAGCCCAGCATTCTCCCAGGTAACAGGTGTTAACGCGTCTGTCTGGACAGATGGAGTTTGATCGAACTGCAACATCCAGAGTGTGCCGTGATGTTGCAGTTCGTTGACGGAGATGTCAGACATATCGGGCATTACGGCTCCACTCCCACCGTCTTCAACCCGATCGACTTCCGCTCAACCAGTTCGTTGATGGCATCAGCCAGGTGGGTCTCCTCAATATTGCCAGCTCCGGCTGCTACGCGGATGCGGTGCGCGGTCGCTAGCACTTCGGCATAGGTGCAGCCTTCCGGGGGGACAAATTTGAAACAGGCAAGCTCCAACAACTGGCCGTTGGGATCTCTAAAATAGATCGAGTCCATAAAGCCACGGTCGATATTGCCAGTGTTCCAGATGCCCCGCTCCTGCAAACGCCGCGCCACCTGGGTATAGGTAGCATGCGAGACGGTGAAAGCTAGATGATGCAGGTTGCCTATGCCCTGCGGATTGGGCATCGGATCATCCGTCCTGGTTGGTCGCACAAAAAATGTTAGCAAGCGTCCATCACCGGGATCGAAATAGAGGTGCGTTTCCTCTGGTACATCGAGATTAGGTTGTTCGAAAATGAGCGGCATCCCCAACAGGCCCTGATAGAAGTCTATCACTGTATCGCGATTCGAGCCTACCATTGTAATGTGATGCACGCCCTGGACCTGGATTTTGGTCATGATATCACCTGGTATATTTCTACTTGACATCTTCTGTAAGCTACAGGGCAACCGCCAGGGATTGCCCCTACCAACGGTACGGTAGGGGCTGGGCTGGCCCCTGCCCTGCTGAGTTCCCTTGAGGGGATTGAAACACTATATTCTAAAAAACAGTTTGCTTACCTGATCGATCACCTGTGGATCGCCAGTGGCTTCCCACGCCTGGAATCTCTGGTAAGTGGTGAGCACAAAGTCGGATGCGCTTTTATAATGGAAAACGGCCTGCACATCATCAAGGTTATCGGCAGGAGCATATGTAAATGTACCATCTTTGACGGTGACGCGCCACTGGCCGCCCCATTCGCCATCAACCTTAATACCAAAGGTGGCATTGACCCCTTTAGCCACTTCCTGGTCAACCGTCGCTTGCATCAAGATGAACATGTACGGTGTGAGGACGCCAGCGGTACGCTCGTCCAGGGTGGCACTTTTCTCTCCCAGCCCCCAACGCATATCCCAGGTATGCACGCCATAGTCCATGATATGAAAGGCTGGATAGAATAGAGTCGGCAACGGTCCCATGTATGGATGGGGAACGTTAAAGCCACCCCATTCGTCAGCCGAGAGGGAGTCGAACGTCGCCATCATCTTGTTATAGTCACTTTTAAGACGGTTGACCGCCTCATCGCGTGACAGGCTGCGGAATGCCTGCGCATGCTCGTTAAGCAACCGCCCCATATCGACCAGGCCGATCCCCTGCGCCGTTCCCCCTTGACGAGCAACATCCCAGGCCGATAAATAGCCCTCGGTCACGTCAATCATATGACCAACGACATCACGTACCTCCCAGTCCTCACAACGGGTCTGCACATTCCAGTTCTGAGGCTGATCGACAATATCGAAGAATTTTGTGGACTCGGTGCGTACAACGTCGAGCACAAGATCTTTGCTGTTATAATCCATCGGGTTGACTGGCATAGAAAACCTCCTACATGTGTGTAAAAATATTGGGTAGGGGCTGGTCTTGCTCCTACCATGCGCCGCGCAATATGGCTTCGAGCTGGGCTGCTTCGGTGATTGGGCGGGGATTGTTGTGAATGGCACGGCTCTGCATCCCCACCTGAGCCAGATGAGACAAATCTGCTTCCTGCACGCCCACATCGCGCAGGCGTTGAGGAAGCTTCATTTGCCCGATCATCTCATAGATACGCTGGATAGCTTCCTCTACCGCTGCCTCCTGGCTTCGATTGGTCGCGTCAATGCCCATTGCTTGCGCCGCCGGAAGCAGTTGCGACGCGGTCGCTTTCAGGTTGAAACCCATAGCATGGGGCAGGATGACGCCGTTGGCAATCCCATGTGGCACGCCTGCGGTCCCGCCCAGCACATGACAGAGTCCGTGATGCAACGCCATCGCCACCTGAGAGAGGGCTCTTCCCGCCAGAAACGCGCCCGTGAGCATCTCGGTACGAGCCTCGACATCGTTTCCATCTTTATAGCAGCGTGGCAGTGCGTGCATAATGGCTCTGACTCCGCTAATGGCGGCAGCAGTCGAGAGGGGATTGCGCGTGATCGAATACAACGCCTCGATACAATGGGCCAGCGCATTGATACCGGTCGATGCAGTCATGACAGGCGAAAGGCTGAGCGTCAGCAAGGGATCGTAGATAGCGAGTTTGGGCGTCACTTTGGCATCGGTCACGGTAACTTTGCGTGCCGCGCCATCCACATGGTGCGTGATGCCACACGTCGGTGTCATCTCGGAACCGGCATAGGTGGTGGGAATGGCAATCACCGGCACAAGCGGCTGATCGGTAGGAAAGGCCGCCTGCGCTGGCAGCTTTGTCCGTTTGCCCTCCACCGCCAGGCTGACCGCCTTCGCCATGCCAATGCAGCTTCCTCCCCCAAAGCCAATGATGGCATCGACCTCATTCTCATAGGCGAGCAGCGAGGCTTCGGCCATCTGAAAGTCAAGCACATGCGGCTGGATACCTTCATAGCTGGCGACCAGACGCTCGCCCAAGACCTTCTCAAGCGCGGTAATAGCCCCATTGCGCCGCAAGGTTTTGCTGGAGCAGAGCATCAACCTGCTCCAGGGAAAGCGTTGTAGGGCCTGATCCAGTTGCTCAAGCGAGCCAGGCCCAAAGATAATTTCCTGAGCGTAACTAGTATAGCGGAAATTGTTCATTGGCATGCCCCCATCATTTGCCATTCAATTGGGTGAGTGAAACTGCTTCACTACAAGAGCCAGATACATGGCTCCCTGAGATCAGTGAAGCAGTTTCACTAGCTGCGAAAGCGGCGTTCCCAATTGCTTTTAACGGCTAGCTGCTGTTATTCGACCACATGCTAGAGTATACCGAAAGAGCGTCATTGCAACGTCATTGCACAAACGCTCCCATACTGCGAAGGTTGGGATGGTTGATATCGATAAAGCTCAATTCACCGAGTGCGTCACTGGCTACTAATGTCTGGCGAGCCTCGGCAAGCAGCGCCTGTCCTTCATCAGGCGTGTGTAGCAAGGCCATTTCCCCCCATCCCGCCTGCGTACGCGCCACCTCAAGCGTGAGATTGAGTCTGGACGCGTGAGCTAACGTCTGGGCGAAAAGTGCGCGTGCTGTGGGCCAATCGCCCCGTTTTGCCAGTAAATAAGCTCTCAGCCGTTGGCCCTGCAACAGCAAGAGCACTCGACCATGCGTTTCTGCCGTTTGCAGAGCGGCCTCAAGATAGCTTGCTGCCTCATCGAGTTTATCTTGCTGGAGCAGGATTTCCACAAGCCAGAACTGGATACGCGTTCGCAAGTGCCAGTAACCGCGCTCGTTAATCAGCGTCAACGCCTCTTTGAGCAAGGCTGTCGCATTTGCGAGCTTATGCTGCCCCCGTTCGGCCAATGCCAGCCCCGTCCGACAACCTGCCTGCCGTTCGAGATTATTCAACTCCTCTGCCAGGGAGAGCGAATATTGCAGCGCTTCCGCAGCCGCCTCCCACTCACCCAAATAAAGGTGAAGCTCCCCCTGCGTGCTGGCGAGATGCATCAACGCGCCAAACAGCTCGTGCGTCTCCGCCAACGTCTTGCCCTCCATCAACGCCTGTCGCGCGGCTTCGGGACACCCAACCAGCAAGCTATGGTAAGCGAGATTATTCCAGGAGAGTGCCAGGAAATAGTAGTTATGAGCTGCCTGAGCCGCATGAGTAGCCTCTTCGTACCTGCGCAAAGCCGTCAATAACTCTCCACGCTGGGCCGCGACATTGCCAAGCTCAAATAAGGTGGCACACAGATCATTCATATTGTCGGTGAGCTTATGGGCGGCTACCGCATCTTGCAAATGCCGTTCGGCTGCTGCCAGATCGCTCCCTTCCATCGCCAGTGCTGCTCCAAGTAAGCGATGCCCCTGCGCCTGCAAGGCCATATGCTCACTCTCGTTCGACGGTTTGCTAACGACTGCCAGTCCGGCTTTAGAGGCTGAGATCGCGGCCTCGTAATCGTTGGCAACAAGGGCCAGTTCTCCAAATTCAAAATGGGCGGCAGCTTGCAATGCGCCATTGGCAGTTTGATACGCCAGATCGAGGTGCTGACGATGCCAGAACGCTGCCTCTTCAAGCTGCCCCAGCCACTGATGTACTCGCCCCAAAGCCTGGGTCAGGCGCAACATTTCCTGAGTCGAAGCGGTTGGAGCCAGCAGATCGTAGAGATGATGGAGAAAGTCGGCAATCTGCGTATTGGCGTTATGGCGCATCAGTTCGTCCAGCACCTGCAAACCATAGCGTCTGGCCCGTTCGACATCCTCTCCGATCACAGCGTGCAGGGCAAGCTGACGCAAAGAAAAGTTTTTTTGCAGAGCGGGGCATGCCTCAAGAATCGTGGCAAGCTGGCGATGAATGGCGCGATGGCGCAAATGGCTCAGGGGCAATATCAACGTCTCACGCAGCAGATGATGTGGCAGCGCAAACATGTCATGCGCAACCTCGACCAGTAGCCCGTTAGCAAGCAAATTTTCAATGTGTGCTAACAGGTGCTGATCCTGCATACCAGGGAACGTGCGTAGCAAATCCAGCGGTAGCGGCTGATTGGCGACGGCAAGAATGTCGAGCAGGCCCCGTGTCTCAGGAGAAAGATTGGCAAGACGCCACGTCACAAGATCGTGCGTCGTTTCTGGCAAAGTGCAGCCAGCACGCCAGCGCAGCCAGTGTCCCAGATCCAACCTTAGGCCCTGATCGGTGGGCAGCAAAATACCTTCAGCCCGCAACTGTGCAATCACCTCGATCAGAATAAAAGGGCTACCGCCGGAACGTTCGTAGAGCCATTGAGCCAGTGTCGAGGCCGAGTTCGCTGATAGCCCTAGCCTGTTGGTGAGGTCCACAACATCATGGATGGTAAGAGCGGTCAGAGGGAGCAAATGAACATCTCCATGACGACGGCCCAGCGTCACCAGCCGTTGCAGAGCTGGGATAGCCTCGACGCGTTGCACCGTTCCTACTAACATCACAGGGAGATTGCGCAGCCGCGTCGCCAGAAAACCAAACAGGTGCAGCGTCGCACTATTAGCCCACTGCAAATCATCGAGTGCCAATAACAACGGCCTATCATGAGCCAGTACGCGCAACGCCTGGAGCACACGCCAGAGAAAACGCCCTTGCGCAGGCGGCTCATCATCCTGCGGCACAAGCAGCAGATCGGTGAGGTCGCCAGCCTCCGCCTGCTGGAACGCTTCGAGAAAAGGCCCATAGGAAACCAGATCATCGAAAGGCGAACAGGCCCCGCGCAAAATCAGCCACGATGGCGCATGAGTTGTGATAGCCCTCACCAGTTCATCCAGCAAGCGACTTTTGCCGATGCCATCCTCCCCCTGCAATAAAATCGTCACCCCCTGACCCGCTATAGCTTCCTGGCTCAACATCAGCAATTGCTGTAACCCCTGCTCTCGCCCGACGAAAGGGAACGTTTGTTGGGCGCGTGCGACTTTGCGCGGCTGTTCCTGCACTTGCATGGGAGTGTGATGGCGCGTTTCTAGCAATGTGGCAAGCAAACGCTGCGTCTCCTGAGCGGGCTGTAGCCCAAATTCGCGTTTCAGATCAGCCTCGAACTGCTGGTATTGGCGTAATGCTTGCCCAACGGCTCCCGTACGAATGTAAAGTTTGATCAGCTGCTGTTGCGCCTCCTCGTTCAATGGATCGAGCCGAAGCATGCGTTGACTATAAGCAATCGCCTGATCCCATTCGTGCCGTTCTCTGGCCCAGGAAAGCAGACGATGCAGCATAGCGGTATAGCTCTGCCGCAGCGTGCTCTCCTCAAAACGCGCCCATTCCTCAAACATCGGCGCATCGCTGACCATAAAACCTTGAAGCAACGGGCCGCAATACAGCGCAATCGCCTGCAAGCATGCCTGCTCATTATCCTGATTAAGCAAGCGGCGAAAATGAGTCACATCGCAGGCATCCTCCGCAATTTTCAGGGAGATCATCCGCCCCTTGCTCGTTAACGTCTCATCGACCTGAGCAATTGAGAAGGCCCGACGAATATGGTAGAGGCTGGAGCGTAGGGAGTGGCGTGCCTTACTCTCGACCGTCTCGCTCCAGAGCAAGGTTGCCAGGTGCTCACGGGTATGGGGTTGTCCGGTAGCCGCCAGATAGTACAGCAGTGCTCGCGCCTTCTGGTCATTCAGCGCCAACGGTCTTCCTGCTATCCTCGCGTCCGGCGTACCAAACAAGCGAAAAGTCAATTGAACGGGAGCATCAGTAATCATGTCGCCTCGCTTACCAAGCATCAATACTACCGCGAGCGCCCCACCGACTGATGAACAGTATATCATATGGGAAAGCGCAAGGCTCCTTCAGTTCCCACGTTTCTTGATTTGCCATCGTCCGGCACCAGGGCAAGCGCAAGGCCCCTTCCACCCACCAACAGCCTCCCCTTGCCCCTACCATTCCTCCACGAAATCGTCGCCTGTTCCCTCCAAAAACCGAACAGGATCAGCAATGGCAGCGATGATCGTAGGGGCAAGGGGACGGGCAGCGGTTGGGCGGGGGCCTTGCGCTTGCCCAAATCAAGAGGGATAGGCAATAGCTGACTTTTCTTGTAAAATAGACCAGATTGGATATAATCACATAATATCACGCAAAATCTGCATGCTTGTAGGGAGTTTGGCAGCGGCCAGGAGATGAAAGGAGATGGGCAATGGCGCTTGTGGAAGCTCTGTCGATTGAAGTTGGCGCATCGATTGCTAAAGCGATTCTCAAACGGTGGCTCAATAACGATGATCTGATCTCTGATGCTGCAGCCAGCGTCATCGATATCCTGAAGGCACAGACCAGCGATAAGATTGCGCAGCAGCGAGCCAACCGGCAGTTTGAAAGCATCGGAGAGAAGGTGGGCGAGAGCCTCTTGCCAGTTTTTGAGCAGGAGGGGGCAAAGTTTGATGAGGAGACGCGTACCGCTATTGCCCTGGCTGCCGCCGAGACGCTCAACGCCGCCACCAGCGAGGTATTGGCGCGGCGCAACCTGCAACCTATCGAGGTCGCCAGATATCTCCTGAACGCGTATCCCCCTGCCAGCTATCACTTTTCTGATGCAGAAGGGCGGCTCTATGAGCGAATTATAAGCGAAGCCTGCACCTACATTATAGACATCGCCTCGCAACTGCCTCAGTTCACCGAAAGGACGCTGGCGGAAGTGCTCAAACGAGAGGGGCAACTGATCGCCATTGCTGAGAAAATCTTGCAAGAGGTGGCACGCATGCGGGCCGCGCTCGATCCAGAGCTGGAGGCGGCACAGTTTGAGCTGGATTATCGACGCGCCGTAATCCGGCACCTGGATGAGCTGGAACTGTTCGGGAGCGGGATGTCGATGACGAGCCGCAAGTACTCTCTCAGCCTGGCTTACGTCTCGCTTTCCCTTGAACAGACGGTGGAATATACCGATCCGCACTTCGACGAGAGAGCGGCTATGCTCTTCCATACTGAAAAAGAGGAGCGAGGCCCCAGAACCATTCGACAGGTCATGTCAATTGATGAGCTGCTACCGGATGCACAATTGTTGCTGATTCGCGGCGAGGCGGGTTCGGGCAAGACCACGCTCTTGCAGTGGATAGCCGTGCAATCAGCCGCTCAATCCTTCTCGCCCCAGCTCCAAGCCTGGAATGGCACCATCCCCTTCTATATCCGCTTGCGTCAACATACCCACACCGATGCTTCAGCAC
>DASTZT010000463.1:0-2821 GCA_035764225.1 Ktedonobacteraceae bacterium | reverse complement strand
AAATACGGCCTAAGGCAAAACAGAGAGCACGCGCTCCAGGAAAAGTTGTGTGCGTTTATGTTTGGGCTTTCTGAAAAGCTCTTCGGGGTCGCCCTGTTCCACAATCGAGCCGTCAGACATAAACACCACGCGATCAGAGACATCGCGTGCAAACTGCATCTCATGAGTCACCACTACCATTGTACGACCTTCATACGCAAGGTCTTTCATCACTTTCAAGACCTCCCCTACCAGTTCAGGGTCGAGCGCGGAGGTTGGCTCGTCGAAAAGAAGGGCGCGCGGTTGCATTGCCAACGCACGCGCAATCGCTACACGCTGTTTTTGGCCGCCCGAAAGACGGCCCGGATAGACATCACGCTTCTCCAAAAGGCCAACTTTCGCCAGCATTTTCTCGCCTAACGCCACAGCCTGATCTTTTGGCAGCTTACGTACCAGTAATGGGGCTTGAATCACATTTTGTAGCACCGTCATATGCGGAAAAAGATTAAAGTTCTGGAAGACCATCCCCAGCTCCCGCCGGATGGAACTGAGTTGTTTCACGGAGAGATAGGGATCAAGCTTTTCACCATGAATGTAGACTTCGCCGCTTGTCGCCTTCTCTAGCCCGTTCAAACAGCGAATCAGCGTGCTTTTCCCAGAGCCGCTGGGACCGATTAGCGCCACCACCTCTTTTTTGCGCACTTCGAAATCGATATCATTGAGCACATGCTTATCTCCAAAATATTTGTTTAGCTTGCTCGCCCGAATAATAATCTCTTCTTCGGGCACAATTGCTTCGGGCGGAGGAAGCTGTTCAGAGGAAGGAGGAAGAAACTGATCGTTTTTTTCTTGCTCGAAATGCATCCCTTGCTCCTTTTCTTATGCTTGAGTGCTAGCTAATGGGTTCCCTCATCAAATATGTAGCGATAAATACGATGTAAAGCAACGCTGCTCTGCCAAATCCGCTTGTATGCCACTGCCAGCAGATGTTATACTATCTCGACATTACTTGTTTCAGGAGCGCGAAATATACCACATTTAGCATGCAGGTGAACGATGCCATTTGCCACACTGCCCCATTCAAATATCGTAGTATACTACGATTATCTCAGCCTGGACAGCACTGCAACCGCCCTCTTTCCCACCATGCTTTTACTTCACGGTTTCGCGGGCACCCCGGAAAGCGATTTTGAGGCTCAGATACCTCTGCTACGCCCACATTACAATATACTGGCTCCCCATTTATACGGCTATGGTCGCTCATCCCAGCGCAGTGAATATGTTACTTCATATTATAGAGAAGATGCCGCAAATATGATAGCACTTCTTGATGCACTTCACATTAAACAGGTAAAAGTTTTGGGTTTTAGCGATGGAGCGACAGTAGGATTGCTCATGGCGGCGCTCTATCCACAACGCATTGAGGCACTAGCTGTGCTTGGTGCGCAACCCACGATCAACGAGCGCGACGTTATTGCCATTCGTCGCTGGCTGCTAGAGAAGCCATTAGTGGAGGAGTGGCAGGCGCAACTGGCACAACTGCACGGGGAACCTTACTGGCGTTCGCTGCCCGCGATGTATGTGAAAGGTCAGGAAGCGCTGGTTGCCGCCGGAGGCGTCATTCTCACAGAGCAAGAACTGGTCGGTATTCAGTGTCCAACGCTCATTATGCATGGTGTGCGTGACCGCATCGTCTCGGTGGAATATGCTCACACGCTGCATGCCCATATCCCCAACTCGCGCCTCCTGATCTTCGACGCCGGGCACCCCGCTCACCTACGTTGCCAGGAAGAGTATAACGCAGCTATTACGGAATTCTTCCGCTAATCATCTCAATCAGAAAAAATGTGTAAGAAAAAGTAGCTCTAACCTGACTATTCTATGGTAGTAAAGAAAAACAAAAAAACAGAATGAAGTAGAGAGAGACTTGATGGTAAAAAAGCTACGAAGCAACAACCAGGAAGTTGATCCCCCGAAGCAGCATGGGCGGGGAGCTTACGAAGCGTTGCTCAATAACCTGGATGGTAGGCTAGAGGCAGCACGGCCACGTCTGGTGTGCTATGCACGGAAACGTGGCATTACACCTGATGCCGTTGATGATGTGGTACAGGAGACCTTACTGGAAGCATGGAACAGTTTCAGTCGTCTCTATGCCCCCGAAAGCTTTGACTCCTGGCTCAATGGTATTTGTCGCAATCTCTGTCGGCGTTGGGTTGAGACGCATAGTCAGAACTTGCGTCGGCAAGAAACAGGTCTCTTTCAAGAAGCTGATGATCCTGAAGCGTCGCTTCTGGAAAATATTGTAGACCCGCTGGCACTTGATCCGGTAGAATTGTTAAGCCATCAGGAACTGGCAACGCTACTGGCTCAAGCTCTTGGCTACTTACCTGAAACGACTCGCTCGACATTGGAACTGTGTTATCTGGAGGAACTATCGCAGAGTGAGGCGGCTTTGCAACTGGGGTTATCTACTAATGCGCTTGGTGTACGTCTGCATCGTGCTCGTCGTCAGTTGCGCCAGATTCTCAACACCAAGTTGCGTGCAGAAGCACAGGAGTTCGGGCTAGCACTCGATGAAGAAGTGACGGGAACATGGCGTGAGACGCGCATCTGGTGTATGTTCTGCAGCCGTTGTCATATGCAGGGCCTTTTCGAGCCGTTCCCTGATGGGCGCGTGAATCTGCGCTTGCGATGTCCTATCTGCTCGCCAAATTTCGGCTCCCCAGAGCATGACTACGCTCTAACCTATAGTGGACGAATGCTTGAACTTCAGGGGTTGCGCTCCTTTCGACCGGCTTTCAACCGGGTAACGCAGGTAGCAGACACATATTGGAGGTCGATG
>DASTZT010000462.1:0-9355 GCA_035764225.1 Ktedonobacteraceae bacterium | reverse complement strand
CGAGGGCAGATCAATGGGATAGCTCGCGCTCAGGCTGCCCGCGTTGAGATCGACGTTAAAGAGATCAGGCTTGCCAAAGGTCGAGATGGAGGCATCGCTATTCCAGCTCATCGAGGAACTGGGGGTCGCCAACGACGGAGAGGCAACCAGGGCTTGATGAGCCGTGTCGATCTTCACCGCTTGCGTCTGTGGAGCGCCAAAGGTGCTGTCAACCGTCGCGCCATTGCTGGGATGGATTACGCCTGCCGTTTGAGGACGCGCACCGTTGAGAATGGTATACACATGGGAAAGGTTCAGCGCCGTTTCCGGTTTAGTATAGTGATACGCTGCCGTCACAGGCTGGCGCAATCCATGATTGACCAGATTTCCGTGAGCATCGACCAGTTGGAAGAGATAGGTTCCCAGCGAGAGGTGTCCACTACCACCAGCATTGGAGCCGGAGGCGGGCGCAATCTGGGAGATGTGTAACGTGAGTTTGCCACCCGCCTGCGTCAGATCGTTGGCGCTAATGGCGTTGGAAGGAATCGTCAGTTCCAGGTGACCATCACTGCCGAGGAAGTGCGCGGCCTGGCCCACCTGTAAATCCACTGTTGCTGCCTGCATCGACAGCGCGGGTTGATGCGAAATAGGTTGCGGAGCATGTGGTTTTTCGGGACCGGGCGGGGCCGGAGCATATGGGTGATTGAGCGATTGCGTGCCCACGCGAGGGTTATACAGGTTGGGCGTTGCTTTCGGGGGACTCAAACGGATACCGGCTGCATAAGCAGAACCGTTGCCGAGAACCAGGGGGCTACTCGGACTACATAACAACAATAAACAGGCCAGGATCGTTACATAGACCCTGCGCCAGCGTCGGGTGGAGGAACATAACCTCCGTGACGATAAAAAAGGAAATAGCACCTTACAACTCCTTACAAGATCAAGGACTCTTGCTTTACAGGCGTTTACAAACATCCGCACAGAAAAGTGTACTGAAGAGAATATTTTGCAGGAATATCTAGATGGTGTCTTTTTGGTATCTTATCTGTGCGGTTCGTTATATTAATGAGGTATTATACGGATATCTGCGGTGTACCCTTATAACCATAAATATTGACATCTATCGCCAGTGCAGCTTCGTATTTTTTTCCGCATGAGGAGATGTTCAATGCACAATCAGGCTTTGCGCCGGGCACGCGAAAACAAAGGCTGGTCACAGCGCGACGTGGCTGAGAAGGTAGACACCAATCGCTTTACCGTCACACGCTGGGAGCGAGGTCTAGCTACACCAGGTCCTTATTATCGCCAAAAGCTGTGTGCGCTGTTTGCCATGAGTCCAAAGGATCTGGGACTACTCAAAGAGGAAAGTAGCGGGGGTGCTCCTTCCCCATCTACGTACTGGAATGTTCCGTATCACCGCAATCCTTTTTTTACTGGTCGAGAAGGTATCCTTAGATCGCTCTTCACACAACTGAAAGACGACAACACGGAGGAAGAAACATATATTACGGCACTGAGTGGTCTGGCAGGAGTAGGCAAAACACAACTCGCTATTGAGTATGCCTATTCCCACCGCCATGAATATCAGGCCGTTCTCTGGGTCTCGGCTGACTCTGCTACCATGCTGCTCGCCGACTTTGGGAATCTTACGCATACCCTGCATCTAGAGGCAGATGCCCAGGATCAACAACAGGCCATCAAAACAGTGCAACATTGGCTAGAAGAGCAGGGATCGTGGTTGCTTATTTTTGACAATGTGGAAGATATGGAGATCGTGCGCAGCCTTATTCCAGCGAGAGGTCAGGGACACGTTCTCTTAACGACACGCCTCCAAACCACCAATACGCTGGCAAAACGTATCGAAGTCGATGTCATGACGCCAGAAGAGGGAACGCTTTTTCTGTTGCGCCGAGCCAAAATCATCCCCGCCAACCTTCCCCTGACAGCAATTTCTCTTCCAGACCTTCAAACAGCGAAAAACCTGTCACACATGATGGATGAGCTTCCGCTAGCACTCGATCAGGCCGGGGCATATATCGAGGAAACCGGCTGCGATATCGTCGGCTATATCACACGCTACCAGAAGCACTGGCTCCAGCTCCTCCAGCGGCGCGGCAGTTCAGCGGATCATCCCGCCTCTGTTGCCGCGACCTGGTCGATCTCTTTTGAAAAGCTGCGGCAGATCAATCCGATAGCAGCTACGTTTCTCCAGTTTTGTGCGCTGCTTCACCCTGATGCGATTCCCGAAGAGATATTTACCGCCACTCCCCATGCGGCCACGCTCGCGCCAATAGCGGCTGATCTGCTGCACCTTGACAGCATTATCAATGTCCTGCGCACATTCTCACTTATTCGTCGCCATCCCGAAAGCAATACCTTTAGCCTGCATCGTCTGGTGCAGACAGTGCTGCTAGCAAAGATGGATCAGCAGACACAGCAGCGACTGGCGGAGCATCTGGTGCAGGCGGTGAACGCCGTTTTCCCTGATTGCATGTTCTCCACCTGGCCGCTCTGTCACCGCTATCTCCCTCAAGCTTTAGCATGTACAAAATTAATTCAACAATGGCAGTTCGTATTTCCAGAGGCGGCACGATTACTCTATCAGGTAGGAAGCTATTTGCAGGCGCGAGCATCCTACGATCAGGCGGCCCAGTTCTATCAGCAAGCATTAGAGATCCATCGACGCCTGGGCAGCACTGAACAGCCGGAGGGCGTGCAGTGTCTCTTCGCCAGGGCAACACTCTATGAAGTGCAGTGGAAGGCTCAAGAGGCGGAAAAGCTCTATCAGGAAGTTTTAGCCATCCGCACGCGATCATTGGAACCAGACGACCCTGAAATAGCACAGTGCCTCAATACCCTGGCCATGTTCTACTATAAAGGAGGGAAATATTCGCAGGCTGAGCCACTCTACCTTCAAGCATTGGGGATCTTTCAACAAAAGTCAGGCTCCCAGCACCCGGATACTGCCCGATGTCTCAGTGATCTCGCCTGTCTCTATCGAGAACAAGGAAAATATCGCCAGGCTGAAGCTCTTCAGAAGCAGGCATTGCTCATTCGAGAGCAAGTATTTGGCCCTGAACATTTAGAGACTGCCACCAGCTTACGCAACCTGGCAACACTTTACCACGAGCAAGGACAGTTCAGTCGGGCAGAATCATTCTACGAGCAAGCTCTGACTATTCGCGAGCAGAAACTCGGCCCCGATCACCCGGATGTCGCCCTGATTCTCAGAGGGCTGGGCCTGTTGTATTATGGGCAAGGCAAATATTTCCAGGCCGAAGAGCAATATAGGCGTACGCTGCATATTCGACAACAGGCATTGGGAGCAGGGCATCCCGCGCTTGGGGACATCTTCACGCTACTGGCAGAACTGTATATGGCTCAAGAGAGATGGAGTGAAGCGAAAGCATATTTTCACTCTGCTTTGGAGATCTGGGAGCCACTACTGGAACCCGACCATCCTGATGTCGCACAGTGCTTAAACGGCCTGGCAGAGATTGCGGTGGCGCAAGGAGAGTATGCTGAGGCCGAATTATTGTGTCAAAGAGCAATGAGCATTCTAGAACAAACCTTTGGCGAGATGCATCACTATCTCGCACAGAGTTTGAATGTTCTGGCGGCATTACGCTGTGCTCAGGAATGCTATGAGCAAGCTGAAGATTTCTATCAGCAAGCTCTGATGATCCTGGAACGGAACTTTGGGAAACTCCATCCTCGCATAACTCTATCTTTGAACGGTCTGGCCATCGTTTATCAGAAGCAAGCCCTTTATCATCAGGCAGCAGCAGCTTACCAGCGTATGCTCATTATTTACGCGCAATTTATGGCTCCAGAGCATCCTGACATCACTCGTTGTCAGCAACAATACGCGCTGCTACAACTGCAAACGGACCAACAGGCTGCAAGAGGATGATAAGGATATTTCTAGCGTAACAAGATATTTAGATTGGAGTAGAAAACCGATGCGACAACACCCTGGTCTTTTCTTCATCCGCGTTGGCCTACCTGCGCTCATGCTGCTCATGCTGTGTGCGCAGTTTGCCATCGGCAAAGAGAGCGTTGCCCAGGCCGCGACGCTCCCAAACTCGATCAACGCCGCTTTTAATCAGGCCGCACAGCAGTATGGGGTTCCGGTCGAGCTTTTGAAAGCAATTGCGTACATGGAAAGCCGTCTGAGCATGCACAATGGCACGCCAAGCATTGATGGCGGCTATGGATTTATGCACCTGGTAAAGAATAGTCGCGCCGATACGCTCGATCAGGCGGCCAAAGACCTGGGCGTCAGCGCCCAACAGGTCCAGACTGATGCCACGACAAACATTCTAGGAGGCGCTGCGGTACTGCGTGACGAAGCATTACAGCTTTCCAGTTCACATACCCTCCCCACAACCCTGGCAGGCTGGTATGGCGCACTTGCCGCTTACAGCCACGCAACAATACGCTCAACGGCCCTGATGTATGCCGATAGCCTGTACAAACTGCTTCATAGCGGCTTTAGCATGCAAATTGAAGATGGCGAAACAGTCACCCTGGCAGCTCAGCAGGTACAGCCCGACCTTACAACCGCAACGACGGTCAAGGGAGCCAGCACGCTTCCCACTGGCTGTAAGATCGATAGCAACGTTGACTATCCCGCCGCCATCGATTGTATCGTGGACCCGAACACGTTTGACTGCAACCTTGTCTCGTCAACAGCGCCCTGCACCTATGATGGAGCCAACCGTCCCAACGATCTTTCAATTCTGCAGGTGGTGATCCACGATATCGAGGGTACCGCTCAGAATGCGCTCAACGTGTTCCAGGACCCCAATAGCGGCGTCAGTGTCAACTATATCGTTGATAGCGATGGTACCGTATACCAGGTCATACACGAGAAGGATATCGCCTTCCACGCGGGCAACTTCTGGTACAATCAACATTCGGTAGGCATTGAGCATGCCGGTTTTGACGCCACCGGCTTCCAATGGTACAACGCGACAGAATATCTGGCCTCGGCCAAGCTGACCGCTTACCTGCTCAAGAAATACAATATTCCGCTCGATCACGCTCACGTCGTCTCACACGGCACCACCCCTTCGCCCACGCTAGGCACGTCTCCGAATCACGTCGATCCAGGTCCGTACTGGCTCTGGGATTACTATCTGAATCTGGTGCATCAGCAGGGCGTAGCTTTCTCGAAAGGGACTCTCCAGTCGCATATCATCACCCTGAAGCCTTCAACCGATCTCCGTCCCCTGGGGAAAAACGGGACAGAGACGCCTGCGAACTTCAACTTCTTCTATCTCTATAATGGACCCAGCACCGCTTCAGGACTGATCCCCCAGCAAGGCGACGGTACAGATATTACCGACGTGACCAATAATGTCGAGCCTGCCACGAGCTACTTCTTTCTGGCGAAGGTCAAAGATCCGGCAGGCACGGGCGATACGCTCTACGAAATCTGGTATGGGGAAGAGGACCAGGCCCACGCCAATCCATCCAGCTTCTTTGCCACAGCTCATCTGGCCTGGCTAGCTGTTCCCTCAGGAACGGCCATTGAGGGTTCCGGCACGGTTGTCAAGCTAAATGGAACCAATGGAGCCAACGCCGAGATCTTCGGCAAGCCAATCACTGATGAGCAGTTCCACATTGGCGACGCGCCTGGCAACGCAACCTTCGTCTCAGCCTATACGGTGATCGAAGATGGCGGCACGACGCTCTGGTACGAAATCAACTATAACCATCGCCAGGCCTGGGTGCCTGCAAGCGAAGTCACCATCGTTCCAGCAAAATAATCAGGTCATGCGAGAGGTAATTATTCTCGCAAAAGCAAAGTTGCGCCTTCGAATGAGTAATGATTCATTCGAAGGCGCAACTTTGCTTTTCAGCTTTTAAGCTCCACATGCCAACTCTATGATCGATTATAGCAACACATTTTTCTCCATTCAGTACTATATGTTAGCGAAGCCAGGACATTCGTCGAGTTATTGCTAATTTTTCCTACAAAAAACGTGTATAATTTTAGTAGAGCTTACGCGTGTTCAGTGCCAAACACGAGATAAGCCCACTCCTTAGCTGTCTTTTTGAGTAACACGAAAAGAGGAATACACCCCATGCACAGTCAACCACGCACCGACCAGGGACATCTTCATCCTATGTCCACAAGGAAAAAGCCAGCAATGTTAAAAAAGTTTAAAGCGCCCGCCATTATCTCTCTCTGCCTTACCCTTATCATCGTGTGCGCATCGCTTCTTTTCACCGGCCCTATCGCGCACGCTCTGGCCGCCGCAGCACAATCCATTGCGGTTACTGGCGCACCCGGTAATCAACAGGCGAGCCTGAGCTGGACCGCAGACCCCAACGCGACAAGCTACACCATTGAACAGACCGATCTAGTCACGGGGCAGGCTCAACAACTGCCAGATGTGGTAACGACGACCTCATTTACGGCAACCTCTCTGGCGACCGGACACTGGTATCGCTTCCAGGTCATTCCGGTCAATGGCACAACTCAGGGAACGCCATCCGCGCCCATCGATATTCGCACAACGGGCTTCCGAGGCTCCTATGACTTCTACTATACGCTTGGCGATTCGTATTCTGCTGGAGAAGGTTCTCCGCCCTATTCAGGGGTCACGGGCTGCTATCGCTCCACTCATAGCTACGCCTATTTACTCGGCGCTGGCATCCCAACGCCTACCATGATTGCTTGTTCGGGAGCTGTTACCGACGATATCGATAAGACGGTACAGCACTCCAATCTGCCAGGCACGCAGCTTCAGCAACTGAAGAGCAGTCCACTGAGCAATGCCCTGATTACATTCACCATCGGAGGAAACGATATTGGTTTTGCGAGCGAATTAGAAAACTGCATCGTCAGCTTCAGCTCCTGCACTTCCCATAAAGCCTCCCTCTCCCAAAAGATTACGGCGCTAGAACCGCGCCTGGTCCAGGTGTATCAAGAGATTCGGCAGGCAGCTCCCGGCGCTGATATTATCGTTCTGGGCTATCCTTTATTGCTTGCGGCAGCGAATATAGCTGATTGCCATAACCCCATTATCCACACTGGTTTGAGCGGAAGCGAAATGACCATGATCCGTGATCTTGCCACTCAGTTGGATCAGGTGATTGCCCAGGCAGCCGGACAGGCCGGGGTTGTCGCAGCCACCACTGAGGTCGAGCAAGCCTTCGCCGGGCACGAGGCATGTACAGCCAATGAAAGCAACGAATGGATCAACGAAATCACCGGCCTCAACGCGCTGGCACATGGCTCTTTCCATCCAAATTTATCAGGCTATCATGCTGATGCTTCGGCGCTCAATGCGCGTCGCAACAGCTTCTACCAGTCCGGCATGGTGCGCTTTCCCTAATTGACCTTTTCCTGTATTGCCATCAAAAAAACAGGGTTCCAGAGGTTATAGCCTCTGGAACCCGAAAAATCTGAGATGAGTTACCACTCGCTCAACAGCATCAGGCACCTATCTCGGCAACACGCGTTCCCCAGTTTGCAAACTGATCGCCAGTTCCTGGAATATACTCGGTTGCAACCCAGATGGAGTGTCCGTTATTGGAAGAGTCAAAGGCAGCAGCGGAGTAGTCACCCCAGCGACACGCGCCTCCAGTGCAGGTAAAACCATGATCGGCAGTGACGCCCGGCTCGATCATGGTGATCGCACCAAACTGCGCGTGCTTCGCTCCCGAACGCGTCACATAGACGGCACTGGGGAACGTGTTTGGTCCCGTCATACTCATCACCATCTCCACAGTACCATCAGGACTTTGCTGAATTGCCGGATAGAGCAAAGACTCACCCTGAGCAGTTACATAGCCCTGATCGACAATGGTAGCTTTCTTAATCACCTGCTGCTGCGAGTCCAGAGCAGGAGTGATTGAGAACCATGCCGCACCAGTACTCGGAGTAGCATCGCCAGGAACGTTGACGATAGTATTCAGAGCACCCCAGAGCTTGCCGTTGATAAATTGCACCTGCTGCATCCGAGTATCACCTGTGTCGAGGAAAACGCCACCTGGTGAGGTTGCCGACGGAGGCATTCCATAAGGCTCTGAGGTGATGACCACATTGGTAAGGTTCGGGACACCACCTGTGGAAACCCGGTCTGTCGCGGTCATCGCCCAGACACCAAGACGCGTATCAAAGGCAGAGTGACGCGTTAACGCCTGCAAGAAGAATTCAGTCTTCGTATTATCGTTGGTGATAGCAGGCTGAACCGATCCGGCAACGACTCCGCCAATACCCAGATTGCCAAAATGCACAAAGTTGACCGAAGAGGATAGTGCTAGCAGTTGCGACTTGGAAATGGCATAGATCTGCGCACCGTTGAAGTTGGGGCCAAGAATAGAAAACTCATTGGTGCTTATATAGACATTCTGCTTATCAAGGCCCAGCAAGGGCTGGTCGCCAAAGCAGGGACAGCCAGGACCATTGGCATCGGTGGTGTCGAACTGAAAGACCGTGAAAATAGTCGGCAAGTCCGAAGGCGCTATCGCGACATCCTGATGTGATGCTGCATTAGATGGATCGATTGCCAGAACGCTGGCGAACCAGGCATGAGTACTCGCATCGAAATAACAGCGCGGATCGCTGAGAAACTCATCGGGGGGTTCAGCGAAAAGGCCGTTGAGGCTGATCGGTCCGTCATTCAGTGTGCCATTGCGATTGTAACTGGCACCCGCTAAATTAATCAGCTCCAGGACATTATTCTTGTTGACACACATGCCCTGATCTGGAGGCTCAACATCAAACCCGTTGACGTTGGCGCTATCGACGCTGCTTAGGCCATTGAAGTTTGTCTTCACCGCATGAGCACTAACTAAGGGTGAAGCTGCCACCATTGGAGTTGCGCCTCTGCGCACCGCCGCGCTAGTTCCCGCGCCATCCGGTGCGGGACGGTTGACGGCCACCTTCGACAAGAACGGCCTGGGCTGAACTCCCGTTGCCGGAGCTTTAGGGAGCGTGCTCATGTTCACGGTGGCTTTGAACTTGAGATGACCCACTGTGCTCAGTGGCGAACCGCTATTCGTAGCGGCGTGGGCGGAGGGAATTGTCGAGGAAAATAGTCCTGCTACCATAAATCCGCTAATAAGGGTAGCGAGGACGGCTAGCTTTACAGCACTACTTACGAGGTAACGTAGATCCTTTAGCTTCTTCATAAAAAAGAGCCCCCTACTTTTAATGGACTTACGACGTTTTGGAGATACGTTGCGCAAAAGAAGCACCTTGAGGTCCAATTAGTAATTACGTAGAGAGGTTACACTAAGGAAAAAACAAAACAGTGCAGGCAACAAAATTTTTATTTTATACTGGTGCCATTCGCGATAGATGCCGCGATCTGATTGCCAGGAGCATTTAGAGGTAGAAAAACATTGCGCAAAAAGC
>DASTZT010000461.1:0-6151 GCA_035764225.1 Ktedonobacteraceae bacterium | reverse complement strand
TAACACCTTGATCTTCGTGCAGGCCATCCAAGCGCTGCTCAATATTGACTTCGATAATCACATCTTCCCCAATGCTCCCCAAAATTTTCATCCTTATCTCGCTTTTGATGGAATCTTCGGACCGGATACAAAAGCTGCGGTCATCGATTTTCAACAAGCGGCAGGGATTTCAGGCGGTGGTGGCGTGGTAGGCCAACGGACATGGTCAGCACTGGGGATGTGCTTCTAGTGCTCGCTCGGTGAGGCCTTTCACTGGTGGAGTAAATGGCCACCAGACTGCCAGAGAGGGAAAAACTGTCTCCTCTCTGGCAGTCCTATGTTTCTCGGACAACGGCAATCTCCCAGGCTCAAGCTTCTTTACATGCTTTTGTAAAGAGTTATTGCTCTAGACGTTGGGATAGCTCGCTACACTACATACTCGTCCTGTTCCGTTGCCGATCTTCGTAGCGTTCGAGCGCCAGCTCGATCAGGCGATCCGCCAGTTCAGCGTAGGGGACGCCGCTCCCTTCCCATAGTTTGGAGTACATGCTGATCTGGGTAAAGCCGGGGAGGGTGTTGACCTCGTTAATGTAGATTTTGTCGGTTTCCTTCTCTAGAAAGAAATCAACGCGAGCCAGCCCGCTCAAGTCCAGAGCCGTGAATGCACGGATCGCCTGACGGCGCACTTCTTCCGCGGTGGCCTGGGGGATATCAGCGGGAATGATGACCTGCGATTTGTTATCGATATACTTGGCGTTGTAGTCATAAAACTCGTTGCTGGCAATGACTTCGCCAACGACGGAGGCGAGCGGCTCGTCGTTGCCCAGGATGGCACATTCCAGCTCGCGACAGGTAACGCCGTGCTCAATGATGATTTTGCGGTCGTATTCGGCAGCGAGTCGCATGGCGTGGCCCAGTTCTTCGCGATTGTGCGCCTTGCTGATACCCACGCTCGACCCCAGATTGACCGGCTTGACAAAACAGGGATAGCCAAGACGCTGCTCAATGGCCGTGATGATCGTCTCTGGCGAGCGTTCCCACTCGTTGCGGCGGTAGACCAGGTAGTCAACGATGGGCAGGCCGACGGACTGGAAAACCATCTTCATCTTCTCTTTGTCCATGCCCAGAGCCGAGCCGAGCACGCCACAGCCAACATAGGCCACGTTCGCCATATCGAGCAATCCCTGAAGCGCCCCATCTTCGCCATAGGGGCCGTGCATGACGGGAAAGATGACATCCAACGCGCCATTATCATCCAGTTGCTCGTTTCCCTGTACAGGAATGAGGCGACGCAGGTTGGGATCGCCAGTGAGCGTGACGGCGGTGGTCGCGGCCAAACTCGCGGCGTCTAAGCTCTGTTCTGCCGCCTGGAGCTTTGCCGGTTCCACGCCGAGCAGCCAGGAACCAGATTTTGTGATGGCGATAGGCACGACATCATACTTGTTGCGGTCCAGATTTGCCATCACCGACTGCGCCGAGGCGAGCGAAACCTCGTGCTCGCCCGAACGACCACCGAATATCAGGCCAATACGCAACTTTTTCTGTGGCATTTTGCCGGTTCCTTTCTTGATCGGGCACGGTTACAGCAGGTCCAGAATCGTTTCCATGCGCATCCCACGCGAGCCCTTGAGCAGCACGAGATCATCAGGGTGGACCGCACGTTTGAGCAGGTCAGCAGCAGCACGTTTGGCGCTTGCCAATTCCGCACTATTTTCTACATCGGCAGGAAAATAATGAGCATGCTTTGCTGGGAAACCTGCCTCAATTGCGCCCTCGACATAGAAACGCGCCTGATCTCCGACTGCGATGAGGTAGTCTATCGTGCCTGCTAAAGCGGCTCCACTGGTCCGGTGCTCGTCGGGCGCGAAGGAACCCAGCTCAAAAATATCGCCCAGCACGGCCCAACGTTTTCCTGTTGGTGCCAGGGAGCTATGGTGCATGGCTTGCGTGATGGCAATGATCGACTGGCGATTGGCGTTGTAGGTATCATCGATCAGCGTGCTCCCGTTGGGGCCAGGCTTAATTTCACAGCGCCCTCTGGCTGGAGCAAGTGCTTCTAAAGCTGCGACAATTTCATCCAGGGCCATCTCTGCTGCGCATCCCGCCGCCGCTGCTGCCAGGGCGATGGCAATACCATGCTCGCCTGGGAGGTGTAATTGTACCTGCTGCTGCGCTCCATGATACTGTAGCGTGAAGCTGTGTCCTCGCAAGGTATCGCCTTTGATCTCGCTGCCACGCACCTCGGCTTCTGCTGCCAGGCCATAATAAAGCAGGCGAGCCTGGGTTTTTGTACCCATGCCGCGCACGTTGATATCATCGTAGTTGAGGATCGCGATACCATCCGGTAAGAGAGCCTCTACCAGTTCGCTTTTAGCGATGGTGACACGCTCCTGCGATTTGAAAAATTCCAGGTGAGCGGCTCCCACATTCGTGACCATTGACCAGTCTGGACGCGCGATGGTGCGACAGAGCCAGGCTAGTTCTCCCACCCATTGCGCCCCCATTTCCAGCACGGCATAGCGATGCTGCGGTTCCAGACGTAGTAGGGTCAGGGGATAGCCGATCTCGTTATTGTACGATGCTTGCGTTTTGAGCGTGGGAGCCTTGCAGCTGAGGACTGCAGCGACGGCTTCTTTGGTGCTGGTCTTGCCATTGCTCCCTGTGATACCTATCAGAGTTGTATGTTGCTGGCGCTGGGTGCGCACGCGGGCGGTGGCGTGCAGAGCCTCGATTACGTCGGGAACGACAATTTGGAGAAAGTCGGGAGGAACGTCTTCAGTTGGTTCGGTGCAGAGTGCGCCGATGGCTCCCGCTTTTGCTACAGCCGGAATGAAGCGATGGCCATCGACCTTTGCCCCTTTGATCGCAATAAAGAGATCGCCCGGCTCGATCTGGCGGCTGTCGTGGTGCGCGGCACGAAAAACGAGCTGGGGATCAGGCGAAATGTTGCCGTGGATATGAACGTGATCGCTATTGCCTTGTAGTATATCGTTGAGGGTAAACATGCTATGCTTGAGCCTCCACCTCTCTCCTATTCTCTAAGCCAATTATATCATGCGTAACCATTTTCGTCATAGATTCCCTGCATAGAGAATAAGCTCCCTTCGTACCGACTCGCTTCAGCGCGTCCGATTTAGCGCCCGTACGGCCCGTTCCACTTGTTAAATGGTGGCCCGGAACGCTGATCGTACCGAACGTCACTCGCTCAATAAATTGGACGCGCTCAAGCTGGTCGGTACGAAGAGGCGAGTGCGGTCTCAATGTTTTCAGCACAGAAAAGCCCTGCCTGTCTTATTGAAGTGAAGCCAATCGTGTGTAGGTAGGATTTATCTTTTCTAACTTTTTGTAAGTAACTTGACAAAAGGAAGTATAGGTGGTATGATTACTTCAGTTAGTGAAACAGCTAACCAAACACTAAAAAGACCTGATGGAGGTTATTTTCAATGGCCTGGGAAATTGATGCTAACCATTCGCAAGCAACATTTGCCGTGAAGCATATGATGGTAACAACTGTTCGAGGACAGTTTAAAGTACTGAGAGGCAAGCTTAACATTGACGAGCAAAACCCGGCAAATTCGTGGGTTGAGGCCGAAGTGGATGCCGCCAGTATTGATACACGCGAAGCCAACCGCGATGCTCACCTGCGCTCACCTGACTTTTTCGATGCTGAGAAATATCCCACGATTACGTTCAAGAGCACTAAAGTTGAGCATGTCGATGGCGACGAGTACAAAGTAACCGGCGATCTGAGCATGCACGGGGTCACAAAGTCGGTTGTTTTTAAAGCCGAGTATGCTGGGCAGACAAAGGATGCGTACGGTTTGCAGCGGGCTGGTTTGAGCGCAAGAACAACGGTCAATCGTAAAGATTTTGGCTTGACCTGGAACAGAGCAATCGAGACTGGCGGAGTCGCGGTGAGCGAGGACGTGAAGCTTGAGATTGATCTGGCGGTGGTGAATAAAGGCTAAACGCTACGATCTCAAATGGGACACCTGCATGGTGTCCCATTTGCATTTTTATGATTACTCCAATCCGGCGATCAAGGGGATTGAGGCTCCCAGAAGATTCTTGGCGGCGCGTCCGCCTTTGAGCACCAGCGTGACATTCTCTGGCCTGGCTATCGTGCTGATATCCTCCAGTACGTTGCCATTGACCAGGATCACATCTGCCAGCTTGCCAACTTCAAGCGTCCCTATGCTCTTATCCATATGCAGCAGTTGCGCGGCATGATCCGTGCTGGCCTGGATCGCCTGCATTGGCGTCATGCCATGCTCGACCATCAGTTGCAGCTCTTTGCCGTTTTCTCCGTGACGACCCACACCCGAATCGGTCCCCATCGCGATTTTCACCCCCGCCTCGACCGCTTTACGGAAGCTCCGACGATGGATCTCCATCACGTCAAGAGCTTTGGCAGCCATCATAGACGGCAGAATATCGGGATGCATTTCCGAGAACTCGATCACTGCCATAGGGGCAACCAGCGTTGGCACAAGATAGGCATCACGTTCAAGCATCAGAGCGATAGCCTCGTCGTCCAGATAGATGCCATGCTCAATCGAGACCACGCCAGCTTGCAAGGCATGTTTGATTCCCTGCGTGCCCTGAGCATGGGCCATACAGCGTTTCTCTTGAGCGGCAGCCTCATAGACGGCGGTGGCAATTTCTTCGAGCGTAAACTGCGATGAAGTGGGGGCGTCGGCGGTTGAGAGCACACCACCTGTGGTGGCGATCTTGATCCAATCAGCTCCTGCCCGCAGAATTTCGCGGGTGGCTTTGCGCACCTCTTCGATCCCATCTACTACACCGTTTGGCACATCAGGGAAATTCAGCCCGAAGAAGCCAATATCGGCGCAACAGGGATAATAGCCATCGCCATGACCACCAGTCTGGGAGAGGATAGAGACGGCAACCTGCATACGTGGTCCAGCGATCAGGCCGCGCTCAACCGCCATCTTGACTCCAGCAGGCGTCCCGGCGGCATCGCGGATCGTCGTAACGCCAGCATTGAGCGTGGCGCGCATGCGAGGGATCATCTGAAATAAACTCAGACTGGGCGGCGTGAGCAGAGAACGCACGAGATCGGGATATTCCATCGCGAAGTGGACATGTGTATCGATCAGGCCAGGCAAAACGTGGCTCCCCTGGGCGTCAACGACGATGGCATCGCGGGGAATATCAACACGATTCTGGCTGCCTATCGCTGTGATACGCTCATCATCAAGCAAAATCGTGCCATGCTCAATCGGATCGCCCCCTGTTCCATCGATAATAGTTGTATTAGTGATTGCAAGCATGCTATCGAGGCTCCTTCTCTTAATGGTTATTATGTCGAGATGCTGTCTTGTATCATACAACATCTACTTGCCAGCCCTGACCTGCATCAGGAACAATTTGTTCTTTTTAATTACACTTCTGGAACGATGGCATCCGTCGATACAGACAAAAATACCACTTGAATCAGCCTGGTATTTTTACAGCACATTTCCTCTATGGCAATATTTTTGATGGCTAACAAATTCGCGCCAAAACCTCTTGACAATACCCACAAAATATTTTACACTCTCAACAGCAAAAATACTTGACAAACAACAAAGAGATCAGCAATAGTCAGTACCACAAAATAACTTACTCCACCGAGAGGAGGAATAGCAATGGCACAGTTGATAAATCAGGCGGTTCACGTCCGCTTCGATGGGCGTAGCGAAGAGGTGACATTGGCCACGCTCAATTTGACAGCCCAGGCCAACGATTCGCAAATTAAGCAAGCTGTCGCGAGCCATTTCGACCTCCCACGAACGTATCTTGATGATCTGGTGGTTGTGCGCACAAGCAACACCATTATCATCCGCCCGGAGGCGATTTACGGCTAGATCAGGCCGCTAGCAGAGCATATTCCCTGGGACGCGCTCTCACTGAATGAGCTTACACTCTTTCGGGCTGACAATCCAATGATCGTTTCGATCACATTGTCCCATGCTCTTTCGACTCACGCGTCCCAGGCTTTGTATATTCTTCTTTATTATCTTATGAAAGCACGTCTGTCCTGTACTCTCACCAGGAGAGCTTACACACTAGCTTGTAACTGGTTGTCTCGCAAGGGACGGCTCTCTTGACTCGTACAGGACGGGTCTATCCCCTGAAATTATCTAGCAATATTCAGGCTGGGACGCGC
>DASTZT010000460.1:0-4382 GCA_035764225.1 Ktedonobacteraceae bacterium | reverse complement strand
CTATGCTGGTGGGGGTCTTTGTGTATCGTGAGCGGTTGGCTCCTATTCAATGGTCAGGGGTTGGTTCCCTTATGATAGGTGTCATCGTCCTTTCTGTTGCTGGGAAGTAAGTCGTAGTGGTTGGCTGTTCTAAGGGATGTGCAGCTATCACAATCAACTGACCTGGGGGTTCCAGGTAGAACTTTTCGCGGTCAATCTATATTTTTAGGAGGTCGATATGCGCTCTATGTCACGAACTCTCATCCTCCTGACGATAGGGGTGGGAGTGTTGATGGCGTTGATTGTTGTATTTCATCTTGGGGGAGATTTTGCTGTCGCAGTGGGACAGTTCTCTCCCGTTGTTGGAGCCTTTCTCGGCGGAGGGCTCGTGCTCTTCAATTCGTTTCAGCGTTTTGTCGCGCAAAAAAAAGAGCGGACTTTTAATAGTGAGCAACTATCCTGGTTGCTCATCGGTATTGCTATCCTGGCGTGGGGGAGCGGAGAGAGTATCTGGCGCTATTATATTGCGATAGGGCAGAAGCCTTTCCCATCAGCGGCGGATGCTGGTTACTCAATGTTTCCGTTGATCATGTTCGTTGGCCTTTTGCTCCAGCCCACTTCCAATACCAGCGGGCGACGGTTTGTGTTGTTGATGGATAGCCTGGTTGCGATGGGCTCAATTCTGGCGATTGCCTGGTTCCTTTTGCTGGGAACCCTGGCGCAAAATCCGGGGGAGCCGGGCCTGGCAACGTTCCTGGGCCTATACTACCCTATCAGCGACACGGCTCTGCTGAGTTGCGTATTCTTCTTGCTCCTGCGTGGACAGGACCAGAGCACGCAATCATGGGGCAGACGCATCAGCCTCTTTTGTATCGGGCTGGGGCTATGCTTTTTCGTCAGTTCTGATTTCATCTTTAATATTCAGCAGAATGCCGGTACCTATGTTGAGGCGACCTGGATCGATCTGGGCTGGCCCTTAGGTATGATGACGATTGGCATTGCCGCTTGCCTGCGTTCTTCTATCGGTGCTGACATTCCCATACGTATGCCAGCTCAGATGGAGGAGTTTGCCAAGCGCCCGGATTGGAGCCCCTTTATTTTCTTGCCTTACGTGATGGTGGGGTGGCTTTTTGCCGTGCTGACCTATAATGTGCTATCGACAGATAAAAATCAGGAGATCATACGGCCCGTACTGCTTTTTGCGACGCTTGGCGTGGTGAGTTTGATCGTCATCCGGCAGGTGGTGACGATGTGGGAGAATATTCGCCTGATGCAGCAACAGGCTGATGCCCTCAAGAGACTGGAGCAGGTCAATCGGCAGGTAGAGAACCAGGCTCAGCAGATCTCTGACCAGAATGCCGAGCTGGAACGTGGCATTGAGCACCTCAAAGGCGTGCTGGCAAACTTAGCCAATGGCAATCTCCAGACTCGTGCCTCGTTGACGCGCGGTCATCTCTGGCCTCTGGCTGCCGGGCTAAATATTATGGCCGAGCGTATCGGGCGCATTGTGCAAGATGTGATGTATGCTCAGCGCATGCGGCAAGCATTGAAGGAACTGAGTGTGTCGATTGAGCAACGGCGCTATATCGTCCCTGAACGCTGGCACGAATTCCCTGAGATCAGCCAATTGCTCTCAGTGATTCAACGCAGAGAGAATATTTCGCATGTGCCGGAGCGTCGCTTTGATTAGTCAACTCTCCTGTCCCATGCGATATTTGAGGTCGTAGTTGATGATAAAAGCAAGCTCATCGCAGGTAAAGCCATAGTGGTGCGCGAGGATAGCATCGATATCGTCGATAATGGCTTTGGATTTTCTGGCATACACGGTATAACTATCCGTTTTGCTACGTTTAAGATGACGGGCGTGCTGACGAAAATCGTCCATCAAGCGTTGACAATGGGCGCATAAAGCGCGAACGATACCCGGATCTTCGGGATAGGAAAAGCGGAAGCCGAAGATCATATAGTTTTTCAGGTTGAAGGTATCAAAGGTGACGGTGTAATACCACCAGAAGAGAGAGCTATTGAACAGGGCCACGAAGACATCCCGTTCATAGCTCTCCTGAAAGCTACACTGCTTGTTTGAGGTCGTTTGATAAGGCCACGCGAAGTTGGTAAAGACTTTCCAATAGAGACCGCCTGCGGAGCGATAAAACATCTGATTCTGGTTGGGTATCTGTGACAAATAACAACTAACCGTCTGGTGCTTGAGGATCTTTTCCAGCAAGCTATTTTCGAGCGCATAGCCAAATTTAGGATAATAATGCCGGTTAGCGGGATCGCGTGACGCCGTGATCCGGCAGTACGAGAGGGTTGAGAACAGTTGCTCGCGTTGTTCGCTGGTCCATTTCAGCAGGGACGTGCTATAAAACTGTCCGCTGCCCTCTCGTTTTGTGAGATAGATCGTCGTGGGAATGCTGGCAAACTTGCTGCCAGAGAAAAGCATGGCCGGGCGAAAGTGATAGAACGAGAGCCAGCCTGTGGCAAACCAGCGCCGAAAATTCTCAATCAAAGGGATCATATTCCTGGTGGCGAAGGCAGCTAGAGGCAAGATCATCCCCTGCCGACCCAGCGGTGAGAGCAACTGATAACTACGCTCGACGACGCACGGATAGAGATTGCCGCAAGCAACGGTCTCATATCCCTCTAGCACATAAGGGAAAACCTTTGCGCTATACTCCACATAGGGCGGATTGCCGATAATCACATGAAATCCCCCCTGCCCGATAACCTCCGCGAATGCTAGCTCCCAATCAAGAGGCTGCCCCGCACCTCCCTGTTGCTCAAAAGCATGAGGAGCGCCGGGGACAACGTCGCATCGATTGGTCAAGACGCGATCCGCCGTTGCTCCGCTGCCAACAATCGACCCTACCAGCGCATTGCCCGTGCGGATGTGCCGTTCGATGGGTGGGAGCGGCTCAATCTCCTCCGCCAGCTCAACCTGTGCCAGCAGCTTCAGGGAGAGGCGTAAGCGACAGATCTCGCTGGCCTCCTCCATAATATCTACCCCATAGAGGTTATTGCTAATAATAGATTTAAGAATGAAATAGCCATGATTGACATGCTGCCCCCCTGCCTCAACCGTCGTACCGACCCGATTTATCGCGTCCGATTTATTGCCAGGCCGCCCCCCAATCCCCGTGATCCCCTGGTCAAGCGGGGCTGCATGGGCAGTGGTAGGGGCAAGGGGAAGGGATGCGGAAGAGAGGGGGCCTTGCGCTTGCCCATCTCGCCCCATCGCCTGTTTCATCCGTTCAATACACGCTGCATAGAGCGGCTCCAGAACGCTCAACGCCCCAAAAAGAAACGCCCCGGAACCACACGTCGGATCGAGGATCGTCATGCCCTGAAGTCGCTCATAAAACGCTTGCAAAAGCTCAGGATCTTCGAT
Source organism: Ktedonobacteraceae bacterium (assembly GCA_035764225.1). Taxonomy (GTDB): domain Bacteria; phylum Chloroflexota; class Ktedonobacteria; order Ktedonobacterales; family Ktedonobacteraceae; genus DASRHT01. Next base: position 1,012 of record DASTZT010000460.1, on the reverse strand, counting down.
GGCGCATATCACTTCTCGCGCAAACTGGCAGATATCGAGATTATAGGTAATGAAATCGTCGATAGCCCGAATCGTGCCGCTTGCCAATGTCTCGTGCAAAGCTAGATAACGCGCTCGCCTGGCCTGATAGTCCGCAATCGTCTCGCCTGGCAAAACGGCATCACTGCGCACCGCCTGATAAATATAGCGATCAGGATCGCGGCCTATTATCTGCCAGATCGTTCCCTCTGCTCCAAAAGTTGCCGGGCAGAGCTTTGCCATCGTATCAAATAAAAAGGGAATAATGGTGTTTTTCGCAATATACGCGGTGATATCCTCTTTCGTATAGTACGCCCCCATGTGTTGCTGATTGATATGCTGCTCAAAGATATAACCCAGCATATTGGGGGTGATCTGGTTATCGGCCTGCCCTGGCTGTTCGTTGGGGGACCAGCGGTACCGGTCGAAAAAGGCAAAGATGCGCTCAAACGCTGCATCGGGAATATGGATATCAAGGTTGCGCCGTTCCACTTCGTGGGGGGAGAACAGCCTTCCGCCCAAATAGGGAACAGTACCAAGCAACCACTCCAGGTCACGTGAACGCTCCGGCCCCCCCAATCCCTGGTAAAACAGCGGGCAGAGGAAATGCGAATAAAACGTGTTAAGCCCGTGGCTGATTTGCGTGAGACATAATCGAGTGGAGCAGTAATCTCTATCGTCGTCAAGGAACCCTTTGTGCTGCAAGAAGTAGACGAACATCAGCCGGTTGAGCAGCAGTGAGGCAAAACGCTCTCGCTCCTCTGCCTGCTCAATGCCCTGAATGCTTCTCAGGAAAGGAAACCGTTCGATCCGAAACTGGGCGTAGAAGCGCTGCGTAACCTGCTCCGCATGAGCCGAGGGTGTAGAGGGAATTTTCTTATAGCCATAAGCTGGTTGTCGCGTCATTATTATGCCTCCTCCTGAAACAATCCCAACGAACAAATGATGCGTGGCTCCTCCGGTTCGCTCTCTTCCTGAATGTGGCAGAGGCGAT
>DASTZT010000459.1:0-15241 GCA_035764225.1 Ktedonobacteraceae bacterium | reverse complement strand
GTTCCCCACAAAAAGCCCGATGGAAAATGGAGAGCGCGGCGATTGACCATAGATTTACCCTTTCATGCGCCAACAATTGCATCTGCACACTATTATAACACTCGATAAAATAGAAGCCGAATCCCTGAGGGTTCGGCTTCTATTTTTTACGATTATGACTGAACTATTCACGAATACTGCGTGCTGGCAACGGACGAACCAGCGGACTCATCACCGGGAGATCTTTCTTGCTACGCGGCAGCCGCTGACGTACCAGGTAGTTCGGAGCATTGGCCAGATCGTCCTTTTCAAGCGTCACATCCTCGCCGAAGCGGTTGAAGAAGGATAGCTCGAAGTTGGGCGTCTCCCCAAGCGCACCATGAGGACAGACCTCGACGCAGTCGCCGCAGAAAATGCAGCGATCAAGAGCGAAGGCATAACGCGTTAAATAGCGCTCGGCCATCATCAGCGAACCTGTGGGACAGACCTGGACACACGCACCACACGATACGCAGTCGGTATCATGCAAGCTGACATTAAATGGGGTAGAGACGATGGTATCGAAGCCCTTGCCAAACATACCGTAGCAGTCGGGACCGATCACATCATGACAGACCCGGACGCACTGCGTGCAGTTAATACATTTATTAGGATCGCGCAGAATAAAGCTGTGCGAGAGATCCACATCATAGTCGTGATAGTCTCTCGGCTCCCCATCGTGGAAGCGATTATCGGCCAGGCCGTGCTCGATGCTGTAGCGTTGCAGATCGCACTGTCCAGCGGCTGGGCAGGCACATTGCAAGCAGCGAGCCGATTCGCGCTCAGCCTGCTGCTTGAGATAGCCCATCTCAATTAGCCTGAAGTTGCGCTTGCGCTCCTCGTAAGGAAGCATCGGCATCTTCACCTTTGGCTCGACCGGCTTATAGGGCACGATATCGAAGAGGTCGGGCTTGCGCTCCTCCAGCTCCAGGCGACGCGCTACCTCGTCCATCTCCTCTCCCATTAAGAAGGCATGGATGGAGCGTGCTCCCAATTTGCCCTGAGCGACGCATTCGATAATCGTCTTCGCTCCCATCTGAGCATCGCCGCCCGCAAAAACACCATTGCGGTCAGTCATATAGTTATGCGCATTGGTCTTGATGGTGTTCCACTTGGTCCACTGAATACCGGATTTCTCATCAAGCACGCTGCTATCAACGGCCTGACCGATGGCTGGAATAACCGTATCGCACTTGATCACAAATTCGGAGCCGGGAACGGGTACCGGACGACGGCGACCGCTCGCATCAGGCTCTCCCAGCTTATTGCGCTGAAACTCGACGCCAACTGCCTTACCATCTTCAACCATGATACGCGTCTGGCTGAGGTAGAGCTGCAGGTCTGTCCCTTCGGCCTCGCCATCCTCAACTTCTTCCGGCGTCGCTCCCATCTCGGTACGTCCACGACGATATGCTGTATGAACTTTTGCTCCGAGACGTAGCGACGTGCGAGTACAGTCGAAAGCAGTAAAACCACCACCAATAACAATGACCTCATTGCCTTGCTTCACCGGAACAAATTTGCCTTCGACCTTCTCACCCAGGTAAGCAATAGCGTTCACTACCCCTTCGGCATCTTCTCCGGGAACCTTCAGGGGGTTGCTGGTCCAGCAGCCAATTGCGAGATAGACGGCATCAAAGCCCTGAGCAAAAAGATCATCGACGGTGAAATCTTGACCAAGTTTGACGTTGCCGTGAAAATCGACGCCCAGTTGCCAGACATGGTCCAGCTCGCGATCCATCATGTCTTTCTGCAAACGGTACTCAGGAATGCCATAGCGCAGCATCCCGCCCGCTTGAGGCTGCATATCAAAGACTTTACAATAGTGACCCTTGAGCGCGAGATAATAGGCACAGCTCATGCCAGCAGGGCCACCGCCAACGATAGCAACCTTTTTCCCCGTTGGCGGATCTTGCAGATAGGGAACCGGAGGATCGAGCAAACAGGTTTCAGCCGCGTGACCGTGCATACGGCAAATTGCGATCTCTTCCTCAACCAGGGCGCGACGACACGCCTTCTGGCAGGGAGCCGGACAGGTCAGGCCCAGAATAAAGGGGAAAGGCAACACCTCTTTAACGAGGCGAGCCGCTTCCTTCATCGAACCCTTCGCGATCAGTTCCAGATAGCCTGGAATATCGATGTGAGTCGGGCAATCGATCTGACAGGGCGGCTGACAATAGGCGTTATGGTCGGAGAGCATCATCTCCAGGTTGGTACGACGAATATGGAACAGCTCATCCGAATTCGTTGTCACCACCATACCGGGAGTTGCGGGCGTATTGCAGGATGGCAGAGGCCGCTCCACGCCTTCGATATGGACAAGACACATGCGGCAGGCGGAGGTCGGCTCAAGCTTCTCATCATTACAAAGATTGGGGATATCAGGCAGCCCATTATCAACTGCGACGCTTAGAATCGTCTGCCCCTCATACGCCTGCAACACCTTCCCATCAATGGTGATCGTGAAGCTGGGATGCCCAACATCATTGCGCACCATCGGCCCTTTCGGCTCCTGAGCTGTGAGTGAGAAATTATCTCGAATTGATATAGCCATACATTTCCTCTTCGGAGCTTCTCTATCTAACTACGGCTGCCTTTCAATTGGGTGAGGAAACCTGCACCGATCAGGTCCACCGAAGCTGTAGAATGGTTTCCTAGCTGTGATAGCAGCGTTCCCAATTGCATTTCAAGGCAGGACATGTTTTGTTACAAAGCGATGAGAGCGTACCGGCTGACAGCTTCCTGTCGGGCATTGCTGCTCTTCAATATGCATCGTAAAATGGTTGGGCCAGTAGCGTTTAGCGGTCTTGAGCGGATTAGTAGCCTGGACGCCAAAGCCGCAGAGCGAACCGTTGGGCACGTAATCCGCAAACTCATCCAGCAGAGCGAGATCGCTATTGACGCCCAGCTCGCTGATAATGCCTTCGAGAATGCCCTCGATGCGCTTCACTCCCAGACGACAGGGAACACACTTTCCACAGGATTCTTTGCTGAGATAACGGCTACGCTCCATCGCCCACGCGACCATACAGGTATTGCTGGGCAGCAGCTCAATGATGCCCGATCCCACAATAGCGCCCGCTTCTTCAATCGGATCAAAATCATAGGCCGTATCGAGCAGCGACGGAGGTAAAGCGCCGCCTTCAGCGCCCCCCACAACAATAGCACGCATATCATCGTCGGCTCGCTTCACACCAGCAGCAGTTAAAATATTGCGCAGCGTTGTACCGAAGGGTACTTCGATCAGCTTCGGCTCACTTTCGGCAGACTCGTAGACTGTCAAAAGCTTGGTTCCGCTCGTAATAGACGTGCCGACCTGCGTAAATGCTGCCGCACCATCGCGCACAATCATGGGCACATTGGCCAACGTTTCAATGCTATTGATAGCTGTCGGCTTATCCCAGAGGCCATATTGGGCCGGGAAAGGCGGACGCTGCTCTGGCATGCCACGGCGTCCCTTAATCAGGGCCATCTGCACGGTCTCTTCGCCGCCCATAAAACCGATATCGACACCCAGCACATTGATGGTACAGCTAAAATTCGTGCCCAAAATATCGCGCCCGACCAGATTTGCTTCCAGAGCTTCGCGGAGCGCGTCCTGCACCGCCGCAATCCCCTCATAGAAGAAGCTGCGGGTGAAAAGATACGCCTCGGAGGCATCGACGGCATAGGCAGCCAGCAAAATCCCCTCAATAATCTGGTGAGGGTTGCTTTCTAGCAAGGAACGAGCCGCAATCGAACGGCTATCGGCATCATACGCGTTGCAAATCACATACTTCTGATCGTCTGCACCCTGCGACACAATGCGCCATTTTTCACCAGTCAGGCGACCCGCGCCGCCGCGTCCGCGCAACCTGGCATCGATTACCTGCTGAATCACCTGCTCAGGCGTTTGCTGCTGCAAAGCTTTTTCTAGAGCCGCGTACCCACCCGCACTACGATAGGCGTTGAGGGAGTACACGCTGGGCGCATCTGGTCGCCGCAATACTCGATAAGATTTCTCAAAATCAGGCATTTGGCTGCCTCACATGATTAATATTACCCCATACTCCACGCTTGTCCGGGGCCAGTCCGCGCTCAGGTTGATCGTCACGCGTAATCCCTTTGACAGCCGGGGCAGGTTTGAACTTCGGACTCATCGTCGCGATACCAAAGATATCGCTCAGGTCCACACCACGCGCCTGCACAATGCGTTTGGCGGCCTGTAACGGCAGATAGCCGTAGATCTCCATCACCGTATCCAGCAATGCGGGCAATGAACCAGCGTCCTGGGACCAGGATTCGAGCAGTTCATCCACTTTGCTGAGATCGATTTCAGGCTCCAGATGATCTTTGACGGGCATAGCCACGCAAGGAGGAACTGGCTTATTGAAGTAATCTACAGCATATTCTGAGATGCGCGTCTGATAGAAGCCCGCTTTGGGCGAACCTGACGCGACAGGGATTTTACGCGAAGTGAATTTTTCAGCGCCTTCACGAATGTATGACTTGTACCACGGACGCTCTTTCCACTGATCCATTGGTTCGTATTCAATCGTGATAGCGCGGGGAGGGCAGGCTTTTTCACACAGCAGGCAGGCTTCACACTTCAGATTGAACTCTGTTTTCAAGCCCTCTTCCGCGATCAGTTGGATCAGGCCGCGGCTGCGCGGAGGCAGCTTTGGTTTTTCATAGGGATAGAGCCGGGTAACTTTGGGCCTGAAGAGATGGCTAAAAGTCAGGCCCATTCCTTCAAGGATGCCACGCATATACTACACCTCTATTTCCGTCTCGCCGCGTATCTTAAGGCCCTGTTTGGCGATTTTCTCACGCAGTTTGAGGATTCCTTCGATCAATGCCTCTGGACGGGGAGGACAGCCGGGCACGTACACATCCACCGGGACGATGGTATCAACGCCCTGGACGGTATAGTAGCTATCATAGAATTCGCCGCCGGAGTTGGCGCACTGCCCCATGCTCAGCACCCATTTAGGCTCTGGCATCTGCTCCCAAAGAAGGCGTAGGCGCGGCCCCATCTTCACGGAGACCGTTCCGGCTACAATCATCAAATCGGCCTGGCGGGGGCTGGAGCGGAAGACCTCTGAGCCGAAGCGCGACAGGTCGTAGTGCGCCTGCGCGGACGCCATCATCTCAATAGCGCAGCAAGCCAGACCATAGCCTAAAGGCCAGACGGATTTCGAACGCGCCCAGTTCTGCGCCCATTGCAACATATCAGCAAGGCTGGTGAGTTGTACCGGCAGCTCCTGATCTCCAGGGATATATTCCTGGGGGCCTGATGCCATAGCAATTGGCACAGGGCGACGCCGCACCGTTGTTCCTGGCGTCTTCCCATTGTTCTTCATTTCGCTGCTCATAATCATTTACTCCTCTGCAAAGGTTTAGCAGCACCTCATGCTCGGTTGAGAATATATATTAGGATTATAAATGCGACGGGGGGCACCTGGTCTGCATTTTATCTTGCCCCTTATTATAGCACGTCTGAGCGAAACATGCCCACTGGTTTCCTGCTTCCCTATAAATCCGCTTGATTCCCGCTGTTAGTACTACACCCTCTCTCACAATGAGGTTATGTTACTTATCTCCACACGGCTGTGACCCTCGTAACCGTTTCGCATTCCCTTGCCAGGGGAAACCGTTTCCCCACTGCTTTATCTCTGCACGCTCGTGACGGTTACATATGCTGCCATCACCTGGGGAGATTTTGCGCTTTTTTCATCTATTGATAGATAAGCATCTATTTTAATTACTCCCACTATAGTGCTGTTCTCTGGATATTGGAGGTTTTTTATGTCGTCTCTTCCTTCTAACCCGGCTGCCTCTCACGCATCATCGGATGGCTGTCCTCACTATTGGGGTATACCATAATACACTGACCCAGTGAGAGGAACAAGTCTTATCATAGGTGGTATTAGCAGCATTCTCTTTCTCCTGGAGATAAAAGCGAAGTGCTTCACACCAATCAGAAACATCCTTTCTTCACCATCGAGCAAGGCTTCTCTTTTGTGGTAATATCAATTTGTCTGATTGGCATTCTCAGGAGGATACGATGCTTGTGTCACCACTTCTGTCAGCAGAGAGCGTTCATCGGCTCTCCACCTTACTCAGCACCGCTACAAGTGCAGAAACCATTTTGGATGAGTTCAAGAATTTTTCACTTGAGGAAAAGATTCATATGCTGCGTTTCCTGAATGAGCGGCCCGATATCTCCGATCCCTATATTGATCACTTATATCGTGTCTGGCACTCCCTCCTGCCGTCGCACCATGACCTGGATACCGTCGAGAACAGAAACCTGTTACACGAGATCCAGCGATGGTGGGATGCCTTTGAGTTACGGGAAGGCATGACCACGCAGCAGTACGACGACATGGAAGCATCGCTGGACGCTCTTGGAGCCACCGCCGAGGGAAAGGCGTACTTCAAATGGGTGGCTCTCTCTCCTGTCGATTTGGAGCAGGAGAGGCACGTTTGGGATGAGGATCGGCGTGGGGCCGTGATCTGTCTGGGGAAATACGGTCATGATAAAGCAACCGAACTGTTTTTGGCGCGTCATCTGGATGATACGGCAGTCTTGCAGATCGAAGTGGTGCAGATCCTGGCCGCCATAAAAAGCCGCCTGCTAGCCAGATTGTCCCCGTGGTATCTGGAACACAATATCCGGCTCAAGCCTTATCTCCTCGAATATTTCTAGAAGATCGTTTTGAGGATAGTGCTAACAAAAGCCGCCTTAAATAGATCACACATCGAGAAGGAATGCTCACCTCTTCACTCTCAGCAGTGGCAGACAGCAGAAAGAGAAACGACAATGCAGATAGGCGTCACCTTTCCTCAAACTGAGATCGGAACTGATCCGCTAGCCATACGCGATTATGCTCAAGCTGTGCAGGAGCTAGGCTACAGCCATATCATGACCTATGAACATACCATTTCCCCCGGCCCCAGTCATTCGAAAAAAGTGGCGTATAGCCAGCAAATGTTTCATGAGCCTTTTGTGCTCTTCGGCTACCTGGCTGCACTGACGCAATTAGAACTCGCCACAGCCGTTGTGATCCTTCCACAACGCCAGACAGCCCTCGTCGCCAAGCAGGCGGCAGAGGTCGATCTTCTTACTGGCGGACGCTTGCGTCTAGGTGTCGGTGTAGGGTGGAACCAGGTGGAATATGACGTGCTGGGGATGAACTTCCACACACGAGGGCGCTTGATCGAGGAACAGATCGAGGTCATGCGGCTGCTTTGGAGCCAGCTGTCCGTTACTTTCAAGGGTCAGTTCCACACTATCGCTGATGCAGGTATCAATCCTCTGCCCGTACAACGCCCTATCCCGATCTGGATGGGAGGAACGGCTGATGTGGCTCTACGACGCATTGCGCGTCTGGGCGATGGATGGTTTCCAGAAGAAAGCCCCGATGAGGTGCGCGAACCCCTTGAACGATTGCGCCGTTACGCGCAAGAGGCCGGACGTGACCCGGCTGCTATCGGCATAGAGGGCCGCATATACACACGGAATGGGAACCTGGATCAGTGGATACAACAGACAGCAAAATGGCGCGAGTTGGGAGCTACCCATGTTTCGTTCAATACTATGGGAGCGGGGTTCACATCAGTAAACGAACATATCGCAACTCTGCGTCGCTACAAAGAGGCTCTCACACCGTAACTTACTACGCAAATCGGCAATGAGCTAGAAAAGTAAAATTTTTTTGATTTGGTGGAGCGGAAGAAAGCGGGATATACTACAATAGATCACGCTAGAAAAGGAGTGGCAAATTTGGGAACATATACCATTACCGTTTTGCCGGGAGATGGCATTGGCCCGGAAGTGACCGGGCAGGCATCGCTTGTACTGCGCTCAGTGGCAGAGCGTTTTGGGCATACATTTCATCTGCATCAGGCTCTGGTAGGGGCTGCCGCGATTGAGGCAGAAGGCGATGCTATTTCTGATCAGACGATGGAACTATGCCAGCGCAGCGACGCCATCCTCTTTGGAGCCGTTGGCGGCTCGCCTCGCTTTGAGGGACCGAATTCGAAGGTTCAGCCCGAACGCGCCCTTTTCCGTTTGCGCAAAGAATTAGAGCTTTTCGCCAACTTACGCCCCGTGCGCACATTTAAAGCTTTGATAAATGCTTCCACAATCAAAGCCGAGACCTTGCAAGGGACAGATCTGCTCGTCGTACGTGAACTGACTGGCGGCCTGTATTATGGCAAGCCGAGCGAGATTCGCGAGACAGAGCACGGCACGGAAGCTATCGACACCCTGCTCTATACAGCGGCGGAAATCGAACGGATTATCCGTACTGCTTTCGAGTTGGCGCGGGAACGACGCCAAAAAGTGACCTCGGTGGACAAGGCTAATGTGCTCAGTTCGTCGCGGCTCTGGCGACGGATCGCGGACCAGATCGCCCCCGATTATCCCGATATCACGCTTGAACACCTGCTGGTTGATGCCTGCGCGATGCACTTGATTCGTCGGCCCGCCAGCTTTGATGTGATCGTTACCGAGAATATGTTTGGTGACATTCTCACCGATGAAGCGTCTATGCTGATTGGCTCAATGGGCATGCTCCCCTCAGCCAGCCTGGGGACACGACGCACACAGCATGGACTGTTTGGTCTTTACGAGCCAATTCATGGGTCCGCCCCCGATATCGTCGGTCAGGAAAAAGCCAACCCCATCGCGGCAATTCTCTCGGCGGCGCTTTTGTTGCGCTACTCGCTAGGGCTAAAACGCGAGGCAGCGGCAATAGAGACGGCAGTTGAGGAAACCATTCAGGCGGGCTACCGCACAGAAGATTTACGTGAAGAAGGCAAGACAACGGTGAAAACGCGGGAAATGGGTCAATATATCGTCGAGGCTTTAGCGAAGCTTCCTGTCTAGCCCATCATCGGTTTGGGACAAGGGCCAGAGACGAATAACTTCTCCCTGGCCCTCATCAATTGTCCTTCAACCGCTTCCTTCTCGCTCTTAGAAAGCGCGGTGTCAGCCGACATCGTGGCTAACGTTGCCTCCAACAGCTCGATTTCCTTGAGAACAATATTACGCCGGATATACCAGCGGGTAACGGAACGCTCCACACCCATACGATATTTTTCCCATCAAAACCAACTAGTTGACGGCAGCTCCATAAACTAGCGAATTCAGAATACCGAGCAGTTCCTCATCTTGATACGGTTTGACGACATACCCGCTGGCTCCTAGCATCATCGCACGTTGCTGATACTTGGCGGCGGCACGCGAGGTCAAGACCACGAGCGGCAGGGTACGGTACTGCTCCTGAGCGCGGATCGTCGAAATCAGCTCATAGCCATCCATACGAGGCATCTCGATATCGAGCAAGACGGCGGCAGGAACTTCCAACGAGATCATTTCCAGGGCCTCAGCGCCATCGCGAGCGGCTTGAACCTCCCATCCATGCTGCTTGAGCATACTGCTAACAACACGGCGCACGCTTGGACTATCATCGACCACCAGAATATGCTTGCCACGCTCTGGTATTGGGGCGGCTGGAGCTTGCCTTTGTCTACTCGCCATCGCCGCCACATCAATCCGTTGTCTGCCAAGAGCTGGTGAAGGCTGCGTGCTTTCACGGCGTGGGCTTGCTAAACCAGCTGCAACTGGCGTCCCCGGACGGAGACGGCTGAGCAACTCGTTCAATTCAAGAATCAGTACGACCTGACCATTACCAAGTACGGTGCCACCTGCCACACCATGAACGTGTCGCAGATGTGGCCCCAGATTCTTCATCACGATATCGGACTTCCCTTTGATTTCATCCACAATCAAAGCCATCCGTTGTCCGTTTGCGTTGACAAACAAGAGCTGCGCCTTATCATCAAGCACAGTGTTTGTTGGTAACGCGAGATATTGAGCCAGGAGCTGCAATGGATACAGTTCATTCTGGACAAGCACAGCCGGTTGGCCATTGGCTGTAGACCGCTTAAAGTTATCCAGGCGGCCAATCGCTTCTACCATCACGGTAGGAATGGCAAACTGTTGATGGCCTGCCCGTACCATCATGGCGCTCTGGATAGCCAGGCTGGTGGGGAAGGTCATGGTAAAGGAAGTCCCCTGGCCAGGCATTGAATCGACCACCAGGCTACCTCTCAGGCGCGCGACGCTATCACGTACGACATCCAACCCTACGCCACGTCCACTTTCTTCGCTCAACACCTCAGCTGTGGAGAAACCGGGCCGGAAAATCAGTTCGATCAAATCACTTTCGTTGAGTACCTGATCTGGACGAATAATACCACGAGCGATAGCGGTCTGGCGCACGACATCTGGATCGATACCAACGCCATCGTCACGAACGGTAATCACAACCTGGTTGCCTTCATAGGAGGCTGATAGCTTGATTTGTCCAGTTGGCGCTTTGCCTTTTTGGATGCGCACCTCTGGCGTTTCAATCGCGTGGTTCACGGCATTACGCATCAGATGCAACAATGGTCCAGCGATCTCTTCAAAAACGGTACGATCAACCTCAGTAGTTTCGCCTTCCAGCAGGAATTCGAAGTCCTTATGTTGTTTCAGCCCCACCGCGCGGGCCGCACGATAGAGGCGTGGCACCATCGTGGAGAGCGGCACCAGACGCGTCTTCATCAGTCGATCCTGGAAGGCGGTAGAAAGACGACTTTCGCGAGCGAAAACGCTTTCACATTCACGAATGACGGTGTCCATCTCTGTGCTTAACGTGGACATATCCAGGATACTTTCGCTTAGACCACGAGCAATCTGATGGAACTCGGTATAACGGTCAAGCTCTAACTCATCGAATTCCGCCAGATGCGATTGATCGACGCCATTTTGCCCGTTGCTGCCTTTTTTATTATTGCTACCATAGACGATCAAGCTTTGATCGCCCTGCCCTGGCATTACCTGAACAGAACGTCCGCTCGGCAGCGTTGCAGCCTCAAAACGGCTCTCCAGCTTCTGTCCGACATCGCGCAAACGGTTACTACTAACGCTTACGTCAGCGACAAGGCGAGCAAGTCGCTGCATCCGTTCATCCAACACGCTACGATTGACCAGCAATTCGCCAAAAAGGTTGACCAGTTCATCTAGCTTCTGGAGACGCACGCGGACACTCAGATCGCCACGAGCCGCCCGTTGAGCGTTGGTCTCAGGCGCATGACCATCAGCAACAACGCCAGAGACAAAAGGAGCATCGACATCCACATCAAGGTATTCATCAGCCGATGAGCGCGTTGTGTTCTGCTCACCAAGTAGCCCGACATAGCGGGCGCGCATGATCTGCACTCTTTCCTCATCAGGAATCGCTCCAGGCTCTCGCCCGGCAATCAGTGTATCAAGCGCCTCCGCAGTGTCAAGAATCAGGCTCAAGACGGTGGGCGTGATTGCCGTCGTCCCCTCCATGATGCTATCTAAGAGGTCTTCAGAGATATGACAGAGATCCGCAATCGCACGGAAACCCATCATGCCTGCGGCCCCCTTTAAGGTGTGGGTCGCACGACGAATACCCTGTATCAGGTCACGGTTCGTTGGATCTTTCTCCAGGGCGGCCACATGCATGCCGATAGTCTGGAGATGTTCCTCAGCTTCCAGGCGGAAAATTTCGGCAGCCTCTTCGCCAAAATCTCCGGCATAAGCTGAAGTTTGGGCGGCTTTGGGCGGCTGCGGTGGCGCAAGCGGTGGAGTTGCCGGCACAGCTGCAACAGATGGAGGCTGCGGTGGTGGCACCGCCAGGCCACCCGTAAAGCGATTGGCAACGTCCCGGATGCGATTCATAAAACCGGAAGGGGTTGCTGGTGGCGGTAGAGTCAGTTCATCTCTTATCGGTGCAGACATCTGGGCAGCGAGAGCGGGATCTCCCCCGGCCTGAGCAATCTGGCTCAGAAAATCCTGGCGTACCTGAATTTCTATCTCACTGCGCAACCGCGCTTCCAGTTCCTGGAAAGCCTCGTTGCTTTCTAAGCCCGCGACGCTCTCCTGCAAGCGCCGTCGCTCCTCAAACTCCTGACGCATCTCGCTGCGTATCTGTTGCTCCAGCTCGGCCCGCATAGCCAGAGAGAGCGGACGAGATTCATACTCCTGGCGCAGTTCCTCGCGTAGCTCCGCCTCCATCTCAGCTCGCATAGCAGTCAGGTCGCCGCGCCGCTCAAAGGTGATGCGGTCACGCACCTCACCGCTCTGTTGCATCTCCCACGATCCCCAGCCAGGCTCCTGCGAAAGCACACGAGAAGCTTGAGCCTGCATTTGCTGGAACACCTCACTAAATGACTCTATCGAGCTATTGAATTGGTAGAGGATACCGGCCATCTGCTCGTCGGTCATCTCAATGCCGCTTGCAATCTGGTTGAGAAGATCAAGAGATTTCTTGAGCTTACTATTTGAGACCCACATCACTGAGAGGGGCAAATAGCGCCGCACCTGCTCCGGGCTATTGCGCAAATTTAAGCCCATAGCCTGTCCGGCCCAGTCTTCCATGCGGTCCAGAGCGTCTTTCGAGCCATCCAGAAAACCCTTAAACTCGCCCCGTTGCGTCTCAATGATCGACATAGTGGCACGCAGTTGAGCCCCCGCATTCCTTAACGAAGCGGCGAGAGACTCCAATGCTTGCATCCCCGTCTGAAAGGCGTACTGTACTGAAGGCAGTGCCTCGTCCGGGCTGGTAACGGGGACGTAGGGCAATCTTTCATCCACGCCAGGAGCAGGAGCATAAAGGTTTTCGGCCAGCGCCGTATAGTCATAATTATTGACCGGATTTACCGCGCCAAAATCACTCGTCACGGACGGAGGAGCATAATTATTGACCGGATAATCTACCGTCGCTGGTGGAGGCACGTAATTATTAACCGGATTTACCGGACTAAAATCACTAACCTCTGGCGGAGGAGCATAATTATTGACCGAATAATCTACCGTCGCTGGTGGAGGAGCTAAGGGAGCGGGCATCTGATGGGTTGCAGCAAACAACTCATCCCAGGCACTCTGAGCAGGTGGCAACTGTGTCGCCTGCGTTGGTTGTACTGGCAGCACCGGTTCAGAGGCAGGCAGCGGTATCTCTTGCTGTGCCATTCTCTTAGCGGTAGCATCGTCAAAGTGCGATGAGGGGACTGGCTCCTCCGGCCAGGCAATATCTTCTCCTGGCATCACAGCTGGAGTGCGGAACGAAGCCAGCACTTCATCAAATGAAGGCAGAGAAGACGACATAAGGGACGGGATCTCAGCAGAAGAGAACTGCGATTGCGGCAGAGAACCAGACGGATTGATCGCTTGCATTTGACCGTTCGTAAAGGAGCTAAACGGATCGATCATTTGCATTTGATCGTTCATAAGAGAACCAACACCATTCTCGTTCAGCCCAGATGGCAAAGGCGCTTCCAGAGCAGCCCGATAACGAGAATAGTCGGCATCGTCCTCTGCAATCACAGCCTCCTCATCTATGCCACTACGAATACCCTCCAGGAGTTGATGCAAACGACCAAGTGATCGCCGTAACAGGCCGATAGCAGGCTCATCGAGCGTCGTCAAGCCATCTAATGCATCACCCAGGATGTCTTCCATCCCATGAGCAACATGGGCAAGGCCCGGAAAGTCCATCATGGATGCAGAACCGCCAATGGTGTGAGTGCGGCGGTAAGTTTCTTCGAGGGTATCCATGTCGCCAGGTGACTGTGCCAGATTCTCAAGGTTCGTCTCGATTTCTGGCAAATAGCTATTCACCTCTTCGATAAACGACTCGAGGACGGCTAGTTTATCAAATGTATTCGACATGTTACGCGTACTCACTTCACTACCTCAAGTGTCATCTGACTCATCTGACTCATCGCAAATTTCTCCATTATCCGGGCAACGTGACACTCGATGTGCTATTACATCAGATTACCCATTATCACGGAAAGGTATCTGATCATTTCCAAAAGGAGATTGATTCTGGTCCAGCGAGCCCGACCAGCGCTGGTTAGGATTGAACTGGCCTTGCGCAGGCAACGACAACAGCCCTGAATTCGGCCCGGCAGCAAATGGTGGATTTTGCGAGCCATAACCCGCACCGGGAGCGCCTCCAAACTGTTGTCCAGCACCATACCAGCCACCGCTCCCAAACCCCTGCTGACCTTCGAGGTTGCCCATGTTACCAAAATCCTGTCCACCAAATTGTGCGCTATTATAATTTTGCGAGGCACCTGGCCCTGATGGTATGCCTCCGAAAGGCTGCTGCCCACCAAAGTTAGGCTGGCCTGAGAATTGCTGTCCACCAAAGTTAGGTTGACCTGAAAATTGCTGTCCACCAAAATCGTTCTGATTATTAAAGTTGTACTGCCCAGCGGAACCATTACGGGAAGGCAGAGAAGCCACCAACGAACCCGTATTCCCTGGCTCTGGCAGGGGAGGGAAATTGCCAGCAAAGCCCTGATCCCATTCATTGCCTTGCTGGCCTGAGAACGCCTGACCAGGTTGGCTTGAAAACACTTGAGCGGGTTGACCCGAAAACACTTGCGCTGGCTGGCCTGGGAACATCTGATTGCCATTCGCTCCAGGTAGCTCGGCAGGTGATGGCATATTAGAGAACGACCCAAGCATTTCATTGGTACGTTCGGGCAGGCGGAATGTCGAGACGGAGGCACGCAGTTGCTCCGCGAGTTCCGCAAGGTAACTTACACTCACCGCTGCTTCCTGAGTACCAGCGTCTGTTTGCCGCGTAATTTCAGAAATACGGCTCATCGCTACAGCAACAGCTTCAGAGACCGAGGTCTGCTCATGGGCGGCGCGCGCAATACTTTCGATCATCTGTGCTTGCCGCTCCACCGCGCTATAAATAGAGTTCAGCGAACGACCAGCTTCGTCAGCCAGCTGCGACCCTTTCACCACTTCTTGCGTGCTATCTTCCATAGCGACGACCGCTTCATACGTATCGCCCTGAATACTATTTACCAGCGTCGCGATACGTTTGGTAGACTCGGTCGAACGTTCAGCCAACAGACGGATCTCATCGGCCACGACCGCGAACCCACGTCCGTGTTCACCAGCCATTGCAGACTGAATAGCAGCGTTAAGAGCCAGCAGGTTCGTCTGATCGGCGATATCTTCAATGATACGTACGATTTCGCCGATTTCGTTGGAACGCTCGCCCAGGCGTTTGATCTTCTTCGAGGTCTCCTGCACGTTTTCGCGGATCAGCTGCATACCCTCGATCGACTGACGTACCGAAGATTGACCAGCTTTCGCGTTTTGCAGCGCGTCTTGCGAAGCCTCGGCACTGACGCG